>NZ_JBHXEM010000060.1:0-46920 GCF_042724755.1 Kitasatospora sp. NPDC127067
GTCCTCGACCATGCGGTCGAGGACCCGGACGTGGCCTTCGGAACATGGCGAGCCCAGACGGCGCCCGGTTACTGGCACTCATCGACCGCTACCTCAGCCCGGAGCAACCCACCGATCTTCCTGCCGACCTCGTTCGGCATCGGCCCGGTGACGTGCTGGTAGCGCTGGGCCATCGAGGTCGAGGGCCAGCCCATGATCGCCATGACGATCCGCTCCAGTCCCTCATGCCGTGGTTGCCGACCATCCGTAGCGGGAGAAGGAGGGGCCTCCCTCCCGGTACGCGGCCAGGGCCTGCGTGGCGGTCGGAAACGCAGGCTCGGGAAGGCAGTCCACAGCGACCCACTGAGCGGCCAGGTGCTTGTCCGGTTCGGTGTTGGTAAGTTCGCCGGTCCACCTCTCTGTGGCGAAGACGAAGAGGACGAACTGCCCGGCCTGGTCCCAGCCCTGCTCGACGTGGATGACGTGGACAAGGATGAGATCTGCCGGGTCGGTGAGCAGACCGGTCTCCTCTTTGAGCTCGCGGGCGGCGGCCTCGTCGAGGGCTTCGCCGGGCTCGGCCTTGCCGCCGGGGACGGTCCAGGCCGGCTGCGGGGACCAGTTTCGGGCGGCGTACAGCACGGCGGCGACCGTGTCGGTGTCCTTGTCGTGGACGATCACGCTGACCGCGTTGCGGCTGTTCATCACGGCCGGGTCGTAGTCGTTGGTGAGCGTGTACGCATGGAAGCCGTGTTCGCGCAGGGCGTCGATGATGCCGACGGCGCTCTCGCCCTGCTTGGCCAGGAGCTGCGGGGTGGCTTCCACGACGAGCTCTGCATCCTCACGCAGGTGCGGGAGAGCGGGCAACAATCCTCGGATCGCTGCCGCCTCGGCTCCTTCGACGTCGATCTTGATGACGCGGGTGCCCGCGAGTTCGGCCTGGCTGACCAGAGCGATCAGGCGCGCGGTGGGCGTCTGGAAGGCCGTGTGGACGTGGCGGGGACGGACGGCGGTGGTGTGGCCGAGGTTGGTCGGGTCCTCCAGGTGGAGCGTCAGGGTGCCGTGGATGTCGGAGATGGCGGAGCAGACGGCCCGGATGTTGGTGCGGCGGTTGGCGGTGGCGGCCGCGGTCAGGGCGTCGTGGAACTGGAGGGAGGGTTCGATGGCGACGACGCGGCCGAGGCGGCCGACGGCGTGGGAGGCCAGGAGGCTGAAGGCGCCGCGGTGGGCTCCGCCGTCGATGAGGGTGTCCCCGGGCCGGAGGCGGTCGCGCAGGAAGGCGCTCAGGTTCGGCTCCCACTCGCCGAAGAGGTACTGGTAGCGCTGGATGACGTCGCTGGTGGTGACGGTGACCGCGTCGCCGGACCGCAGCCGGACGGCGGTGTGGACAGGGTGGGTTCGCAGGTGCGCGTCGAGGAAGCGGCCGACGAGCGGCGCCTTTCCCACGGTGCCGGGTGCGTGGCGGACGTAGGCCCGCAGTGCGCGGGCGAGTACGGAGGCGGACACGGGGTGGGCTCTCCTTCAGGTGGTGGCGCGGGAGGAACAGCGCTCCCGGGGCGGACGGTGGTGGCAGACTGGCCAGTGAACGCTGGTGGTGGTGAGGGGAGTTGGCGGTGACCGAGAGCGCCCCGATGGTGTTCCTGCTGGTGGGGATCACGGGCTCGGGGAAGACCGCCCACGCCCGGCGGGAGCTGGAGCCGCAGGGGGCCGTACGGCTGTCGGTGGACGAGGTCGTCCACGCGCGGCACGGTCGATACGGCGTCGACTACCCGGAGGACACCTACTTCGAGAAGGAGGCCCCGGTCGTCGCCGAGTTGCACGATCGGCTGGTCGAGCTGGTTGCCGAGGGCCGGTGCGCGCACGATGAGAGCGGCTGCGAGAACGCCCACCAGGAGGAGGACAACGGCGCGGCCTCGGACTGCGGTGGTCTCGGTTTGTCGCATCGACCCGTACGCGCCAGGGGTGAGCGGTCTGCGGAACACCCTCGGCCGCGTGTCGTTTTGTCTCACCCGAGTGCGGATCCGTACCCGACAACGCCTGCTCGTGGCTTCCTGTCTCTACCGGGCGGCCCTGGTGGACGCCCGGACTCCACCGCATCCAGAGCTCGGGAGGACACGTCATGCGCACTGCCAGGAGGAAGATCGGCATCATCGGGGCCATCGCGCTCGCGGGCGGCTTCATGCTGTCCGCGGGACCGGCGTCAGCGGAGCCGGCACAGCCGCTCTCCGAGCCCGGTTGGTGCGGCTGGCACCCGGGGAACGACTCGCACGATCCCGGCCGGATCGAAGGGGATCCCACGAACATCCGCAGCGGCCAGAGCACGATGTGCGACGTGGTCGGCGAGGCCCGCGCGGGTGACGGCGCGTGGGTCCGCTGCAGGACCGTCAACGGTGCCGGCGAGGCCTGGTACTACCTGGAGACGAACGGCAGGGTCGGCTGGGTGAAGGGTGGCCTGGTGTCCATGTGGTGGACCCCCATGGACTGCTGACCGCAAGGGCAGTTCCGCGACTCGACGGACGGACCTCGGCGAAACCTCAACGGACAAGGAGAGAACCATGCCGCTTCTCCGCCGCATCACGACGGCAGGTGCCGCTCTGGCACTGTTCACCTCGATCACCGTCGCAGCCACGAGCACGCCCACCTCGGCGGCCACGGCCTGTGGGAACTCGGTGGTGGTGTCCGTGCCGCTGAAGAACACCGCGACCGGGCAGGCCAGTTGGGACTTCGGATACGTCCAGCTCTGGTACGACTCGTGCAGCGGCAACAACTGGGCCCGGGTCGTCTCGCTCCGCCCCGAAACCGGCTGGGAGATGACCGGTGTCTACAACGCCAAGAACGCCTTCAACGGATTGAAGTGCGCCGCCACGCCGATCCTCACCTCCGGCACGATCCACTCCCCCGCGGACAATGCGGGCGCGTGGGCGCGGGTCTTCGCCAACGGCGACGAGGTCTACGAGGCCGAGGCGAACCAGGCAGGGGTCTCGGCGAGCCGGAACATGCCGGAGTGGGCCATGTGCGCGCCGTAGCGGCCGGCGAGTGAGCGTGTGCCGCCGACGGCCGTCCGCTCGCGCCGACGGCGGCACCTTCGATGCCCTCCACCGATACCCTGGAAGCAACGAGGCGGCCACGTAGCGGAGTTGTCGCATGTCCCGGGTGCGGAGAGACCCGGGGCGTGCGACAACCCTCGGTCACGACAGGGGGACGGCTGATGGGACGACGCGAGACTCCGCTCGATCCCGCACGGGGAGTGGCCGAGCGGTTCGCCGCAGACCTCCGAGCGGCGCGGATTCAGGCCGGGGAACCCCCGTACCGACAGCTCGCCAGGGCGACCCACTTCTCGGCCGCCACGCTCGCCCGCGCAGCCTCGGGGCGCTCACTGCCCTCGCTGGACGTCACCCTGGCCTACGCCTCGGCGTGCGGAGCGACGACCGCCGAACTCGCCGAGTGGCGCGAGCGATGGCAGGCCGCCCGGCACGAGGCCAACGACCGGGCTGATCGGCCCCTGCCCGACGAGACCCGGCCTGCGCCGGAGACCTCCCGGGAGCCGAGGACCGGGCATGCGGCGAGCGAGGACCACAGGGACGCCGAAACGCCGGAGCAACAGCCGGTTGCCACGGGCTTTCGACATCTCCTGCAGCGTCTCCTTCAACGCCGCCCCAGGGTACTTCTGACACGTACCGTCATCACCGTCTCGGTGGCCGCGAACTGCGTCCTTCTGTACTCGCTCGTCGCGACGCCCAGTCGAACGAAGACGACGGACGAGGCCGCACACCTCACGGTCCAGGACGGCACCGACCCCAAGCCGTACCACTGCTCCGACGACGCGACCAACCTCGACCAGGTCCCCGTCGTCCTTCCCCAGGACGCCACCATCGACGGGCGACTTCGGCCCACCGGAACCGTCCTCGGCACCGTAACCCTTCGATACTCCGCTCGCTGCTCAGGCGCCTGGTCGCGCTTCGACCCGGCCGAGCACGTCTTTTCCCAGCCCAATCAGGGCACCGTCACCACACGCTCGCTTCGGACGAACGACGGCACGTACACCGAGTTCCATCTCGGGCACATCGACCAGAGCTACGCCGACCTCCTCCTCACCGGGATGGGCTGCGTCGAAGCGCACACGACGGTTGTCGTCGCGAACGGGACCGTCAGAGCGGACGCTGTCACCCAATGCCTGCCCAGGCTGTGACGGCCGCCGGAGAGCCGCCTCGGGCAGCGCCCGAACGGGCCGTCCGGAGCGGTACAGGGACTGTGCTCTCAGCAGTGCGCGGCTGCACTCGTCAAGCCGTGCTGCGGCCCTGGATCACCCGCTGACGGTCCAGCGCCGCATGACGATCTCCGCCGAGGGCCGGAACGGATGCGAACCCCGGCGGACAGCGTTCGGGAGAATCGGCCGGCGGCTGACGGATCGGCGGTCACCGGGTCAGGCGTGCTCGATCTCGACGGAGGTGATCACCACGTCCTCGACCGGGCGGTCGGCCTCGGTGGGGGTGGTGGCGATGGCGTCGACCACGGCCCTGGAGGCGGCGTCGGCGACCTGGCCGAAGATGGTGTGCTTGCGGTTGAGGTGGGCGGGCGTGCCCACCGTGATGAAGAACTGCGAGCCGTTGGTGCCCGGGCCGGCGTTGGCCATCGCGAGCAGGTACGGCTTGGTGAAGAACAGCTCCGGGTGGAACTCGTCCGCGAAGGAGTAGCCCGGGCCGCCGGCGCCTGTGCCGGTCGGGTCGCCGCCCTGGATCATGAAGCCCGCGATCACCCGGTGGAAGAGCGTGCCGTCGTAGTACGGGCCCTGGCCCGGCCCGCCGGTACGCGGGTCGGTGTACTCCCGGGTGCCCTCGGCGAGTTCGGCGAAGTTGCGGACCGTCTTCGGCGCGTGGAACGGGAACAGCTCCAGGCGGATCGGACCCGCCGTGGTGTGCAGGGTGGCGAACCGGGCAGCGGCCACTGGGTGACTCCTCGGGTACGGCTGGCGGGTGGGGCCCGTGCGGCCCGGTGCGGTGACCTGGGCCGTTCGGCTACCGCATCCTGGCACAGCCCCCGCCCCCACGGCCGAACCGGGTGGGACGATCCGGACGTCAGACGTAACAGGACGTCGGGCGAAAGACGGGTGGTCGTGATGGTCGGTGCGGTTCTGGTGGGAGTGCTGGTCCTGGTCGTCGCGGGGTGCGGCTGCGTGGTGTGGGCCGACCGCGGCGGGCCGCGCTGGACCCGAGTGGTCGCGGCCCTCACCCTCGGCGCCGGGAAGGCGGTGCGCAGCTACCAGCGCCAGCGGCCCCGCCGGGTGGGGAACGGCGGTGCGGACGGCGGGGACGGCGGGGACGGCTGCTGAGCCGCCGGGCGGGGACGGGCGACGACGAACGGGCGGGCCCGCCCGGGACGCGGCGCGTCCCCGGCCGCCGGGGGTGTGCGGCGACCGGGGACGCGAGGGGGTGTCAGCTCTCGGTGGAGCGGCGGCGGGCGGCCACGACCAGCGCCGCGCCCGCGGCGAGGGCCGCGGCGGCGCCGCCGGCCTCCCAGCCGAGCCCGTCGCTGCCGGTGGCGGCGAGCGCGCCGGAGCCGGTGGTGCCGGTGCTGCCCGTGGTGCCGTTGCCCGTACGGGTGCCGGTCGTGGTGCCGGTGGTGCCGCCGGTGCCGGTGGTGTTGGTCTGGTTGAGGCCGGCGGGCTGGACGGTCTGCGGCTGCTGCCCGGACCCGTCGGTGCCCGTACCGGTGCCGTTGCCCGTGCCCGTGCCCGTACCGGCGCCGTTGCCCGGCTTGGTCGCCGCGGCCTCGTCCTCGGCCCTGGCCTTGGCCCAGCCGTCCTTGAGGAAGGCCAGGATGTCCGCGTAGCTGCCCTCGGAGGCGGCCAGGGCGGCCTTCTTCACCGCGGGGCCGCCGGTCTCGATGATCTGGGAGACCTTCACCCGGTTGTCGCTCTCGCGCAGGGCGGGCAGCTCGACGGTCAGGAAGCGCCGCACGGCCTCGGCGTTGCCGTCCAGGGCCTTCTGGGCGGCCGCGGCGGTGGCCGGGCCGGTCTCCTTGTCGGCGATGATGCGCAGCACCTCGACCCGGTCGTCCTCGAACTGGGCCTTGGCGAAGCCCTCGTTGAGGAAGGCCTCGACGGCCTCGTCGGTGCCGGCGTCCAGGGCCTTGCCGGCCGCCTCGCGCACGGCCTTGCCGCCCTGGTCCATGAGCTGGGAGAGCTTGACCCGGTTGTCGTCGGCGCGCAGCCTGGGCAGCTCGGCGGTCAGGAAGTGGCGCAGCTCGGCGGCGCCGCCCTTGAGGGCCTTCTCGGCGCCTTCGCGCACGCCGCGGCCGCTCTTCGGGTCCTTGAGGAGGGCCTCGACCTTGGCGCGGTCCTCGTCCTCGGCGCGGGCGACGTACTGGCCGGTCTTCAGGAACTCGGCGATGGCGTCGTCGCCGCTGTTGAGGGCGGCCCTGGCGGCGGCCTTCACGGCCGGGCCGCCGGTGCTGTAGATCTGGGAGGTCCTGACCTGGTCGTCGATCCTGCGCTGCTCGTCGAGCTCGACCTCCAGGAAGTGGCGCAGCTCGGCGGCGCCGCCCTTGAGGGCCTTCTCGGCGGCCTCGCGCACGCCGAAGCCGCTCTTCGGGTCGGCGAGGATGCGCTTGACCTCGGCGCGGTCGCGCTGCTCCTGTCCGTCGCCGTCCCCGGGGGCGGCGTCCTTGGCGGAGTCCGAGCCGGTGTCGGGACCGGAGAGGCCGATCGGCTTCGGGGCGTCGGAGGCGGAGGCCGTGGAGGGGAAGAGGACAGCGGGGGCCAGGACCGCGGCGGCGACGACGGCGGACACCCGGGGCAGCTTCATCGAGAGCAAACCTGCTTCGTGTGAAGGGATCATGAACGACCCACAGCATAGATCCACTTCTACGATCGGCATACTGAATATGTGCCGGTCCTCGACCTGCACCGACCTGCCCTGACCTGCACCGATCTGTCCGACTTCCCCCCATCCGGCACCGGGCCGCGAAGGACCGCACCGCGCCCCCTGCCGGTCGGAGGCCGCCGCTAGGCTCTGACGGATGAGCTTCCACCTGGTCGTCGGACACGGGCCCGCCGGGGCCGCCACCGCCCGCCTGCTGGCCGAACAGGGCCACGAGGTCCGGGTCGCCACCCGCACCGGGCGCCCCGCCGGGCCGGCCGTCCCCGGCGTCGAACACCTCGCCCTGGACGCGAGCGACCCCGCACAGCTGGCACCGGCCGCCCGCGGTGCCGCCGCCGTCCACGGCTGCGCCGCGCCGCCGCTGCCGCAGTGGGCGCGGCTGTGGCCGGCGCTGACCGCCTCGCTGTGCGCGGCGGCCGAGGACAGCGGCGCGGTGCTGGTCCTGCTCGGCAACCTGTACGGCTACGGGCCGGTGGCCGGCCCGATGACCGAGGACCTGCCGCTCGCCGCGACCGGCCCCAAGGGGCGGGTACGGGCGGCGGCCTGGGAGCAGGCGCGGGCGCTGCACGAGGCCGGGCGGATCCGGGCGGTGGAGGTGCGGGCCTCGGACTTCTTCGGCCCCGGGGTCACCGACGGCGGCCACCTGGCGGCGCGGGTGATGCCCGGTCTGCTGAAGGGCCGCCCGGTCGCCACCCTCGGCGACCCGGACACCGCGCACAGCTGGACCTACCTGCCGGACGTGGCCCGGGCGATGGCCGAGATCGCCGGCGAGGAGCGGGCCTGGGGCCGGGCCTGGCACGTGCCCACCGCCCCTCCCCTGCCGGTGCGCGCGATGGTCGACCGGCTGGCCGCCGAGGCCGGCGTCGGGCCGGTCGCGGTGCGCCGCCTGCCCGCGGCCGCGCTGGCCGTGGCGGGGCTGGTCTCCCCGCTGCTGCGCGAACTGCGGGAGGTGCGCTACCAGTTCGACCGGCCGTTCGTGGTGGACAGCTCCGCGTACGAGGCCGCGTTCGCGGTGCGGGCCACGCCGCTGGAGGAGCAACTGCGGGCGACGGTCGCCTGGTGGCGCGAGCGCGCGCAGCCGTAGCACCGCACGGGCTACCGGCCTGCGCGGGAGTCACCGCGCTCGGCGGCTCCCCGGATCAGCGGCCCGCCGGGCCTCGGGAACGGCTCGAACGGGGCGCACGGGGCGTACGGGGCGTACGGGGCGTACGGGGCGCACGGGGCGCACGGGGCGTACGGGGAGGCGAACTCGCCGTCCGCGGCGGCCCGTTCGTCGCGCCTGCGGCTTTCTCCCGACTTCTCCCACGATGCTGCCGGGGCGGGATCCGCAGCTGCGGCGAACACCTCCGGGTGGTCGACGAACCCGCCCCGGCCCGCTCGGTCCACTCGGACGCCCGGTCACCCGGACACCCGGTCACCCGGCCGTCCGACGGGGGTCCGGGGGTGACACCGCCCGCAGCGAGTAGAGGACCGGGAGATAGGAGTCGCCGAACGGGAACCGGTAGGTGCCGTCGGGTCCCTGGGGCAGGATGCGGCGTGCGTCGAACGCGGCCTCGGTGTGTTCGGCGAGCCGGTCCACGATCAGTCCCGCTCCGGCGGCCGCCGTCACGATCTCGCCCACCGAATGCGGGTACTGCACCACTTCCTGCGCGGCCATCGGCAGGTCCGGGTCGGCGTACGTACCCGTCACGGCCTCGCGCTGGGGCTCCCCGCCGCCGTAGGGCCAGTCGGCCACGAACGGCTCGTAGCTCGCCAGGGTCTGGAACGCCGGATGCAGGTCGACCAGCACCAGCCTGCCACCGGGCCGCAGCGCCATCGCCGCACCGCGCATCCACGCGTCGAGGTCACCGATCCAGCACAGCACCCCGTAGGTGGCGATCACGAGATCGAACCCGTCCGCCAGGCGGGACGGCAGGTTCTGCGTGTCCGCCTCGATGAAATCGGCCACCAGACCGGCGCGCCCGGCCAGTTCACGCGCCCGGGCGATCGCCGCCGGCGAGAAGTCGACCCCGGTCACCCGGGCACCGAGGCGGGCCCAGCTCAGGGTGTCCATGCCGAAGTGGCACTGCAGATGCAGCACGTCCCGACCGGCCACCTCACCGGCCAGCTCCCGTTCGATCCCGTGGAGCGTCTGCCGCCCGGCCAGGAACGAATCGACGTCGTAGAACACGTCGTCGGGGGTCGTCCCGTGCGCCTCGGCCCGGGCGTCCCAGAGGGCGCGGTTCGCGGCGAGCCCGTCGTCGAGCGACTTTCCGTTCATGTCCGCAGTCTGACAGGGCCCTTCCGCGGATCACCGTGCGGGCGGCGCAGCGGCGCAGCGGCGGGGCGCCCGGGCCGGGGCCGGAACCGGGACCGTTCGAGTTCCGCCGGTGGAACCACCCGTGAGAGCATCGGCCGGTGCGCAGACTGACGGTACTGGGGACGTGCGGCGCCTGGCCCGAGGCCGGGCGGAGCGCCAGCGGGTTCCTGCTGGAGTACGACGGGTTCCGGCTGGTGCTGGACCTCGGCTACGCGACGTTCCCGCGGTTGTTGGAGCACTGTGCCGCCGGGCACGTCGACGCCGTGGTGATCACTCATGAGCACCCCGACCATTGCGCCGACCTCAGTCCCCTGTGCCGCGCACGCTACTTCGCGCAGGAGCGGGGCGCCCGCCTGCCCCTGTACTGCACCCCCGGAGTGATCGGCCGGGTCCAGGCGATGGAACCGACCGAGGACCTGCTCGACGTCTTCGACGTGCACGCGCTTCCTTCGAGCCACCGGGTGGGACCGTTCCGGCTCGATGCCGCGCTGCTGCCGCATCACGTCCCGCACGCAGGGGTGCGGCTGACCGCGCCGGGCCTGACCCTTGCCTACAGCGGCGACGCGGGAGCGGACCCCGTCCTTGCCCGGCTGGCCGCGGGAGCGGATCTGTTCATCGCCGGAGCCACCCTGCAGGGCCCGTCCGCCGACGGCGGCGACCCCCACCTGATGAGCGCCGCGGAGGCCGGGACGTGGGCGACCCGTTCCGGGGCCGAGCGCCTGCTTCTCACGCACTTCTGGCCCGGCAGCGACCGCACGCGTTCGACCGCCGAGGCCCGGAGCCGGTTCTCGGGCGAGGTGATCGCGGCCGAGGAGGGCATGGTGCTCCCGTTGTAGCTGGAAGGCGTGGAAGGAGACCCTCCTGTCGCCCGACGGCAGCGGGGCCGGCAGGCCGGGGACGGCGATCCGTCCGGCGTACAGGCCCTCCGGGAAGGACACGGCCCCCTCCGGGTACGACCACCAGCCGCCGCCGCGGCCCCGGACCACGACCGGCCATGCGTCGGGGTCGGCGGCGGCGGTGTGCCAGAGGATCTCGTCGCCGTCCGGGGTTCCCGCCCACGCCAGCAGTGCGGGCCGCGCCCCGTCCCCTTCGCCGGTGGTGTACTCCGCCGGGATTTCCCCCTCCCGGAGGTCGTCCTCCATGATCTCCCGGTCGGAGCGGACGCCTGCGACGAACGCCGCCTCCGACCCGGGCACCGGCGTCGACACGAGGAGGAACTCGTCGACCGAGAAGCTGGGGCAGCGGGTCGACAGCTCACGGTAGTCGGACGGCAGTCCGGTACCGATCCCCTCCCGGATCGCCGCCCAGTCGACGTCGCGACCACCGGCGGCGGCGGTCAGCCCAGGGAGCCGGAGCATCAGCCGGGCGATCGTCCGCGGCACGTCCATGGCCCCACCTCCGTGATGTTCGCGCGTCCTGCCGGAAGGAGGAGAGCCGTCGGTCGGGCCCCGCGCGTGGCGACCCGTCTGACTACCGCACCCGCACCGGCGGGCGCAACACCGGCGCCCGCGCCCCCGCCGGGCGGCGTTGTCGCAGGTGGGGCCTAAGGTGCGGGGCATGAACGTTCCCGAGGTCATACCGATCCGCCACGAGCCCGACTACCGCACGGACACCATCGGGCGGTGCGAGGGCGGCCAGTTCTACGCGACCGTCGTCGCGGCGTTCCCCGAGGGCTGGAGCGGCGACGACTGGCAGGCCGTGAAGCGCTGGCACGCCGTGCTGCACCGGTTCGACGAGGCCGGCCGCCACCTGGGCTCGCGCATCGAGTCCACCGGCACGACGGCGGACGGCGAGCGGCAGGCGGTCGACGCGGCCGCGCTGCTGCTGGAGCAGTGGCTGGACGCCCTGCCGGGACGGCACTACCAGGACATCGCCATCGCCCCCTTCGAGGTCCGCTTCGAGGGGGCCCTGTTCGGCCTGGTCCTGGAGGTGGACGAGGACGAGGAGGACGAGGAGGACCGCGTGCACCTGGAGCTCTACCCGGACGGCCTGGGCTTCTTCGCCCCGTGGGACGGCTGCTACGACACCTGAGCGGCGGCGGCCCGCGCGGCCCGTTCCTCGCTAGGCTCGGCGGTGCCGGGGGCCGCGAGGTCCCGGGGTCTCCTGCGGGAAGGCGGGTGCGCGCATGCTCGGGTACGACGCGGACGGGTTCGTGCGGGACGGGGTGCCGCACCGGGTGGTGGCCGGGGCGGTGCACTACTTCCGGGTGCACCCCGAGCTGTGGGAGGACCGGCTGCGGCGGGTGCGGGCGCTGGGCGTGAACACGGTGGACACCTACGTCCCGTGGAACTTCCACGAACTGCCCGACGGCACGGTGGACTTCACCGGCTGGCGGGACGTGGCGCGCTTCGTGCGCCTGGCCGCCGGCCTGGGGCTGGACGTGATCCTGCGCCCGGGCCCGTACATCTGTGCGGAGTGGGAGTTCGGCGGGCTGCCGGCCCGGCTGCTGGCGGTGGACGGGCTGCGGCTGCGCTGCGCGGACCCGGCGTACCTGGCCGAGGTGGACGGCTGGTTCGACGCGCTGGTGCCCGAGCTGCTGCCGCTGCTGGCGAGCCGGGGCGGGCCGGTGGTGGCGATGCAGGTGGAGAACGAGTACGGCAGCTACGGCGACGACGCCGCCTACCTCGCCCACCTGCGCGACGGCCTGGTGCGGCGCGGGGTGGACTGCCTGCTGTTCACCACCGACGGCGCCCACGACACCATGCAGCAGGGCGGCACGGTCCCGGGCCTCCTCGCCACCGCCACCTTCGGTTCGCGTGCCCCCGAGCGCCTCGCGGTGCTCCGCCGCCACCAGGGCGAAGGCCCGCTGACCGCCATGGAGTTCTGGATCGGCTGGTTCGACCAGTGGGGCCTGCCGCACCACGTCCGCGACCCGAAGGAGACCGCCGCCTCGCTGGACGAACTGCTGGCCACCGGCGCCTCCGTCAGCCTCTACATGGCGCACGGCGGCACCAGCTTCGGCCTGTGGTCCGGCGCCAACCACTCCGGCACCCACCCGCTGGACGCCGGCTACGAGCCGACCGTCACCAGCTACGACTACGACGCGCCGATCGGCGAGGCCGGCGAGCTGACCGAGAAGTTCCACGCCCTGCGCGAGGTCATCGGCCGCCACCTGCCCCTGCCGGACGGCGAACTGCCCGACCCCCCGCCCCGGGTGGCGCCGCAGCGCCTGGAACGGGCCGACGGGCGGGCGCCCCTGGCGCAGGCCCTGGACGCGCTGTCGCGGCCGCGTCGGCACGCGGCGCCGCTGCCGATGGAGCGACTCGGACAGGACCGCGGCCTGATCCACTACCGCACCCGCGTGCCCGGCCCGCGCCCCGAACTGCCGCTGCGCATCGACGGGTTGGCCGACCGGGCGCAGGTGTTCGCGGACGGGCGCCCACTCGGGGTGCTGGAGCGCAACTCCCCCGGCGCGACCCTGCCGCTGGCCACCGGGCCCGACGGGGTGGTGCTGGACATCCTGGTCGAGGCGCTGGGCCGGGTGAACTACGGCCCGCAGATGGACGACCGCAAGGGCATCACCCGCGGCGTCTCGCACGGCCACCAGCGGCTCTTCGACTGGCAGATCCGGCCGCTGCCGCTGACCGACCTGTCCGCACTGCGCTTCACGGACGACGTCGAGGCCCGCGACGGCGGGCCGGGCCACGGCGGGCCGGGCGACGGCGAGCCGGCCTTCCACCGCTTCACCGCCGAACTCCCCTCCCCCGCCGACGCGTTCCTCGCCCTGCCCGACTGGGGCCGCGGGCTGCTGTGGCTCAACGGCTTCCTGCTCGGCCGCCACTGCGCCGCCGGCCCCCAGCGCACCCTCTACGCCCCCGCCCCGCTGTGGCGGCCCGGCGCCAACGAACTGGTCGTCCTGGAACTCGAACGCCACGGCACGGCACTGGAGTTGCGCGCCCGACCGGACCTCGGCCCGGTCACGGCCGCGCCCAGCTCGGAGTACTGACCGGCCGGGTAAGCCCCCCGCGCGCAGGAAGCCCCCGGCCTCTCTCCGGCACCACCGGTCGCGGGGTTCAGGCGTCGAAGCGATGGGTGAACGGGCGCCCGGGGCAGGCGCGGCACTCGAACAGGTACACACCGCCCAGGTCTCCGAGGCTCAGGTCCGTTCCCTCCCAGCGGACGTCGCGGTCCTCGACCGGAGTCCACGCCTGCCTGCAGTCGTGATCCTCGGTGCTCCTCACGGTCAGCAGATGGTCCATCGCCGTCCGGCAGGCCGGGCACACCGGCCACTGCGGGTCCTGCCTCCAACCGGGGAACCCACCCAGCTTGATGCCCGGTGCGGTGGACAGGTGGAACTGGTAGTCCCAGCCCGTCTCCCTCTCCACCTGCTCGAAGCGGTCCTCCAGGGCGTCCCAGATCTCGTACGGCAGGTCCCAACTCGGGTACTCCGTCACCCGCTCCGGATGGACGACGCACGGCCGCGGCACCTGATCGTACGCGGCGTCCGCCGGCACCGGCGGCGCGGGCCGCACCTCCCCGACCTCCCGCACGGACCGCCAGCAGACCTGCGGCACGACCCACTGGCCGTCGTGGCGCAGCGGGCACCAGAGCACCTGGAGCAGGTCCCGTTCCTCCGGGAAGGGCACGAGGTCCAGCACGTCCCGGCGGTGGATCTGGACGACCGCGACCATCGGCGACCCGGGGTGCTCCGGGCACTCCGGCCACGGCTCCGACGCCGGCCAGAGCAGCGGGCCGCCCACCGAGCTGTCGCGGCACGTCGGCTCGCCCCGACGTGGATGCAGCCTCACGGCCTCCCGGCGGAACGGGGCCACCTCGGGAAACAGCTCTTCGACGTTCAGGGGGCGCGGCGGGGTTCTACGGGTCACGCGTGGACGGTACCGGGGAGCACGGCCCGGGCGCACCGGAGATTCGCCCCGCCGGCCGGCAGGGGTGCGGCGCGGCGCGGGAAGTCGGGCCTGCCGGATTCCCGCGCCGCTCAGGGCCCGATCAGGCGCAGCGAGGCCCACAGGGCCAGGACGGCGGCGGTGAGGGTGGCGGGGACGGCGAGCAGGCCCAGGCGGGTGAACTCGCGCAGCTCCACCGGTACTCCGCGGTCGCGGACGATGCCGCGCCACAGCAGGGTGGCCAGCGAGCCGGCGTAGCTGAGGTTGGGGCCGATGTTCACCCCGAGCAGGACCGCGAGGACGGCGCCGGGCCCGGCCGGGGCGGCCAGCGGCACCAGGGCGAGGGTGGCGGGCAGGTTGTTGATGACGTTGGCGAGGACGGCGGCCAGGGCGGCGGTGGCGAGCAGGGCGGGCAGGGCGGTGCCGTCGGGGACGAGGTGGGCCAGGCCGGCGGCCAGGCCGTTGTCGACGACCGCGCGCACCACGATGCCCAGGGCGAGGACGAACGCCAGGAACGGCAGGGCGGCCGAGCGCACCACCGTCGCGGGGGTGGCGTGGCCGCGGGCCAGGGCGCGCGCGGCCAGGACGGCGGCGCCGGCGGCCGCCGCCCAGGCCGGGTCGATGTCGAGTGCGGAGGCGAGGACGAACCCGGCGAGCGTGCAGCCGACGGTGGCCAGGGCGAACAGCGGCATGGCGGGGGCCGGTCCGGTCTCGGGCGCCGCGGTGGGGGCGGCGTCCAGGTCGGCGGCGAAGAAGCGGCGCAGCACCAGGTACTCGACGCCGACCGCCGCCAGCCACGGCAGTGTCATCAGGGCGGCGAAGCGGCCGAAGCTCAGGCCGCTGGCGGTGAAGGCGAGCAGGTTGGTCAGGTTGGAGACCGGCAGCAGCAGCGAGGCCGTGTTCGACAGGTGGGCGCAGGCGTACAGGTGCGGCCCGGGCCGGGTGCCCAGGCGGGCGGTGGTGGCGAGGACGACGGGGGTGAGGAGCACGACGGTGGCGTCCAGGCTGAGCACCGCGGTGACCAGCGAGGCGACGGTGAACACCTGGACCAGCAGTCGGCGCGGGCGGCCGGCGGCGCTGCGTGCCATCCAGGCCCCGCAGGCGCGGAACAGCCCCTCGTCGTCGCAGAGTTTGGCCAGGACCAGGACGGCGGCCAGGAAGCCGATCACCGGTCCGAGGCGGGCGGCCTCGGCCGTGGCGTGCTCCAGCGGGACGGTGCCGGTCGCCACCAGCAGGGCGGCGGCCGGCACCGCGGCGGCGGCCTCCGGCCAGCCCCAGGGGCGGGCGACGGCGCAGACCAGGACGAGTATCAGCAGGCCTGCGGACAGGGCTTCGGCGCAGGCGGTGTTCAGGGGGTGCTCCTCGGGGGCCGGGACGGGTGTCCGTGGGGTGGGCGGTGCTCGGGCCCGGTTCGCGGCCCGGCGCAGCATGCCACACGGGTGGCCCGCGGGTGCCGGGCGGGTCGACGTGCCCGGGTCCGTCGCGCCCAAGCGACCCCTGCGCCTGGCCCCCGTCCCCCGGCCCCGTCCCCCGGCCCCGTCCCCCGGCCCCCGGATCAGGTCAGGTCAGGTCAGTCCCACCAGAAGGACCACTGGTGGGCGCCGACCAGTCCCTCGGCGTACGCGGTGAGGCTGCCGGAGCCCTGGAAGACCAGGTCGGGGCAGAAGGCGGTGTGCTCGGCGGCCAGCGGGAGCGCCTCGGCGAGCGTGGCGGGCGGCACGGGGACGCTCAGCTCCAGGGTGTCGAAGCCGACTTCGACGACCTGGGCGCCGAAGCGGCGTTCCCAGTCGGCGAGCACGGTGGCGATCCTGGCGATGTCGTCGTGGTTCGTGGGGCCGCTCCAGCCGCACACCGCGAGGGCCTGGGCGCCGCTGTCGGCCCGCACCAGGCCGAGGCGGGCGTCCTTGACGGACCGCAGCACCTCGGCCAGTTCCCGGGCCTCGGTGCCGGCGGCGCCGTCGGGGACGGTGGCGGCGGGGGCGGGGCCGGGCCAGGTGCGGCCGTAGGGGGCCAGGGCTTCGTCCAGGATCCCGGCGTCCTCGCTCACCTCCCCGTCCCCGTCCCCGTCCTCGTCCCCGTCGACCTGCTTCCACCAGGTGGCCAGCAGGGCGGCCGGGTCGTGGAGGTCGGGTACGGCGGCGTCGACCGGGTACAGCTCGCCGGACAGCCAGGGCCGGTAGTCGGGGCCGGCGGGGTCCAGCGGGGTGAGCAGCAGCGGCCACAGCCCGGTCTGCGGGTGGGCGCGGTGCAGCTGGCGCCAGAGCCCGGCGGGGGCGGGGGCGTCGCTGATCCACAGCAGCGGCTCGGGCCCGTCGTCCGCGGTGACCGTACGGCCGGGCGGCAGGTCGACGGGCAGGGCGGCGAGGGCGGCGACGAGGTCCAGGTGCTCGGTCATGCGGCTCACCGTAGGGGCGGGCACCGACAGCGGGCGGGGGCGCGAGAAGTCGGCCCCGCCGACTTCCTGCGCAGCGCCCCCGGCCGGCGCCCCCGTCCACGACACCTCAGGACCAGGGCAGCCCCGCCCGCGTACGCCAGTACGCCCCGGCCGGCTCGGCCATGGCGCCGAGGGCGGCGAGGTCCTCGGGGGTCGGGCGGAGGCCGGTGGCGGCGAGGTTGGAGGCGAGCTGGTCGGGGGTGGCGGCGCCGGAGAGGACGATGTCGGCCCAGGGCTGGGCGGTGGCCGCGGCGAGGGCGAGGGCGTCGGGGGTGGCGGCGGTGCGGTCGGCGAGGGTGCGCAGCGCAGCGGTGTCGGGGCCGGTGGCGTTGCGGCCGGCGAGGCGGCCGTTGGCCATGCCCTCCTTGACGACGACGAGCCATCCGGCCGCGTGGGCTTCGGCGAGGGCGGGGGCGGCGGAGCTCTCCAGCAGGTTCCAGGTGGCCTGGACGGCGGTGAACAGCGGTCGGCCGTCCGTGGTGACGGCGAGGGCGCGGCGGATGGTGTCGGCCTGGGCGGGGCCGCTGGTGGACAGGCCCACCCGGACGCCTTCGGCGGCGAGGCCGGCGAGGCGCCGGTGCAGGGCGGGGTCGGTGAGGGCGGGGCTGTCGGGGGTGACGGAGTGGACGAGGTAGACGTCGAGGTGGTCGCCGAGCAGGGTGCGGGTCTCGTGGATCTGGCGGTCGTAGACGGCGGTGGAGTGTTCCTTGACCTCGTGCGCGGCGACTCCGTCGGTCTGCCAGTCGGCGGTGTAGGTGTAGCCCCATTTGCTGCCGACCGTCACCTCGGCCGCGGCCTCGGGGTGTTCGGCGAGCCACTGGCCGAGGAACTCCTCGGCGCGGCCGTAGGAGCGGGCGGTGTCGAGGTAGCGCACGCCGGCGGCGTACGCGGCGTCGAGCAGGGTGTGGGTGCGTTCGCGCAGGGCGTCGACGGTGCGTTCGGCGGGCAGGTCGGCGTCGCGCCCGAGGTTGATGTAGCCGGGCCGGCCGACGGCCGCCGTGCCCAGGCCGAGGCGCGCGGGGTGCGGGCGCGCGGCGGCGGGGGCGGGGATCGCGGTGGCGGCGGGGTCGGTCGGCATGGCGGGCTCTCCTCGGGCGCGACGGTTCTCACCTGGGACTTTAGCCGCGCGGTGGGGGCCGGGCGTCAGCCGGCGGCGAGGGTGCCGCTGATCCAGGGGGCGTAGGCGGGCACGTCGGTGTACAGGCCGGGGCCGCCCGCGCAGGGCACGCCGGGGGCGCCGGGGCCGGAGGTGGTGCCGACGAGTTCCCAGCGGCCGCCGCGGCCGCGCTGGATCTGGGGGCCGCCGGAGTCTCCGAAGCAGGCCATGGCCCGGGGCACCTGGCTGAGCGTGCACAGGCGGGTGGGGTCGGCCCAGCCGGGGGCGCAGTCGGTGGTGGCGCCGATGCGGGTGGGCAGTTCCTGGAGGCGGTCGGGGAAGACCATCCGCTGGTAGTCGGTGGTGTCGACGACGGTGCCGAAGCCGAGCAGCCGGGTGGGGGTGCCGGGGCTGCCGGGGTGTTCGGCGACGCGGACGGGTTGCTGGGGGGCGGGGCGGTCCAGGCGGACCAGGGCCAGGTCGTTCCGGTTGGGGCGGGTGGCGCCGTCGCCGAACTCGAAGCCGGGGTGGACGACGACGCGGTCGACCTTGCGCACGGTGCCGCCGCTGTCGCGGTGGGCGCTGCCGATGCGCACGGTGCCCTTGAGGGTGACGCCGGTGTCCTCGGTGCCGACCACGCAGTGGGCGGCGGTCAGCACCCACTGGCGGTCGATCAGGGTGGCGCCGCAGGCTCCGTCGGCCAGTTGCTCGGCGCTCAGCGGGAGGGTGGCCATGAAGGGGTAGCGCTCGGTGGAGTCGCGGCCGTTGACGATGGCCGAGGCGCTCGTGCTCATGGCGGTGGCGCCGAGCGCGGCGGCCAGGGCGGTGACGGCGGCGGCCCGGACGGTGGTGCGGGCGGTGGCCCGGGCGGTGGTGCGGACTGTGGTGCGGGCGGTCGTACGGAAGGGCACGGGTGACGGCCTTTCGGTTCGGCTGGTGCTGACGGCTCCAGCCAACCCGGCGCCGGCCCGCCGGAACACCCGGCCAGCGGGCCACCGTGACCTGGGGGTATCCCCCGCTCGCGCCGTCGGGCTACCAGGCGGGCCGCCCGCTCTCCCTCGGCGACACCGCCGGCGCCGCGGGGGCGGTGCCGCGCTCAGGGGCGGTGCGCTCGCGTTCGCGTTCGCGCTCGGGCTCGGTCGCGGGCCCGACCTCGGGCCAGCCCGAGGAGGAGGTGCGGACGGCCTGGACGGGCGCGGCGATCGGCGGCTCCAGCGGACGGGCGGCGCGCACCGGCGCGGCGGTCCGGGTGACGGCCTGGGTGACGGCCGGGGTGACGGCCTGGTCCAGGCGCAGCACGAAGTTGACGTAGTCGAGCGGCTTGCCCGGCCAGTGGCAGTCGTTGCTGGTGAGCAACTGGCTGCGCAGGCCGCCGTGTTCGGTGACCGGTCCGGGGGTGGTGCGCAGGTTTGGCTGCCAGCTGCGGCCCCACAGGTGGTGTTCCAGGGACAGCGTCCAGCTCTCCTCGTCCACCTCGATGGTGGCGCCGACCCGCCCGGGCAGCACCCGCAGCCCGTACGCGCCGCGCACGACGGCCCGCTGGTCGAAGTCGGCGCTCCTGCCGACGACGGTGATCCGCCATGCTCCGTGGAACCTGAGCACGCCTGCCTCCTGACGCCGCGGCGCCCGCTCCGGCAGAGGGCGCCCCTTCCACGTCTACGGCCCCGGCCCGGCCCCCGGCTCAACGGCGGGGCTGTCCGCGCCCGGGACGTGCCCGGGCCTGCGCCGCGGTCCAAGGCCCCGCGGGGCCCGCCGCACCGTCCCTTGCGGCCCGCCGTCCCGCCACCCCGCCGTCCCGCGGGCCCGTGGCCGGCCCCGTCAGGTCCGCCACAGAAGCCAGGCGTCGCTGCCGCAGGTCAGTTGGAGGGCCTGTTCCCGCTGGCCGCCGGCCTGCCTGACCGCCGCGCACTTGTCGCTGTTGTTGCTGATCAACTGCCAGGCGTAGTAGGTGGGGTCGTAGTGGAGCGTCCAGTACTGGTCGGGGAAGAGGTGGTGGCTCTCGTCACCGCAGGGATACTGGGTGATCACCGCCCCCACCTCCTTGTGCGCGGCGTCGACCGACAGGCACAGGCCGCTGTTGCCGTTGCGGATCGAGTAGAGCGGGCCGGCGCCGCCCTGCCCCTCCGCGGTGAGCTGCCAGAACTGCTCCGGCCCGCGCCCGCAGTCCTCCTGCACCAGGCCCTCGGCCGCCTGTCTGCTCCCGTCGGGTACGGACAGGCACATCCGGGTGGCCGCGTTGGTGAACCGGAACCAGCCGGTCGGCGGTGAAGGCGGCTTCGGCGCAGCGGTGGGGGCCACCGGGCTGGTGGCCCCCGGGTCCGACGGTCGCGGCGCGGGCGGGAGGGAGGACGGTTCCGGCGCGGGCGCTGCGCTCGGGGTCGGCGTGGGGGTCGGCGAGGGAGTGGGTGTGGGAGTGGGCGTGGGGATCGGGGAGCTCGACTGAACGGCTGGGGACCCGGCCGCGGCCGGGATGCCGCCGCTTCCGGACGGCTGCTCCGGTCCGGGCCCGACGTTCCTGCCGACGGCGGACGGGAGGAACTGCCAGACGCCCACCGCGAGCAGACTCGCCGCGACGGCGGCGACGGCCGCGGCACCCGCGAGCGCTCTGCGTCGAGGGGCCCGAGGGGCCCGGGGTTCTGCGGTCCGAACGGCCCGCGGGCCCTGTCCGTCCCGTTGTGTCGCCCCGCGGGTACGCGCGGCGGCGTCGTCGAGGATGGCACGCAGGCGGTGCTCCACCTGCCGTGCGCCGCCCGGCCGGTCGGCGGGATCCTTGGCGAGCAGTTCCCGCACCAGCCCGTCCAGGGCGGCCGGCAGACCCGGCCGCAGGGAACTCGGGGCCGGAGGCTCGGCTGTCGCGTGCTGGACGTACAGCTCCTGCCACTCCTCGCCGTGGAACGGCAGGGTGCCGGTGCTCAGTTCCAGCAGCACGCAGCCCAGCGCGTAAAGGTCGGCCCGCCCGTCGACGTCCTTGTTCGTCCAGCGTTCCGGGGCCATGTACGGCAGTGAGCCGATGATGGTGTCCTCATCGGTCAGCCGGGTGACTCCGGCCCGGTGGCGGGCTATTCCGAAGTCCAGCACCTTGACCGTGCCGGCTCGGGTGATCATGACGTTCGCGGGTTTGATGTCCCGGTGGATCACGCCCGCGTCGTGGGCAGCGGCAAGCGCGCTGCAGATCTGGGCGGCCCACTCCAGGGCGGATTCCAGCGGTGGGAGCCCCCGCGAGAGGACCGCGGACAGGGCCTCGCCGTCGATGAGTTCCATGACCAGGTAGAGGATGCGCTCACCGTCACGGTCGGCCTCGCCGAAGTCGAACACGGTCGCTATGTGCGGATGCGGAAGGTTGCCGTTGAACCTGGCCTCACGCGTCATCCGCAGACCGTCGACCATCGAGCGGGGCACCCCGACCTTGACGGCCACGGCCCGCTGCACCTGGGGGTCGAAGGCTCTCCAGACCACACCGAACCCACCCGCGCCCAGCCGCTTCTCCAGCCGGTAGCGGCCGTTCAGCACCTCACCCGATCGCATTCGCCCCCCAGCGACTGGCCTGCGGTCGGCGGCCGACGGCCGACACGGTACGCCGATCGCCTCACGCCCTGCCGACCGCCCTGCTGAACTTCCGCGGGGAACCTACCAGGTTGAGACCCCGCCCGAGGGCGGTTGTCCCCATGTCGCCGGACGCCCGGCCGGGACCTCGGGCCCCGGCCGGAACCGGGACCTCGGGCCCGGGACGGTCCGGACGGGTCGTTCTCCGGTGCCGGCTACGCCTGTTCGCGGGGCGGGTGGGGCCTCAGCGCGTGACGGCCGCCGCGATCCGTCGGGCGGCCTGGGCGGGGGTGAGGTGGGTGGTGTCGACGACCTCGGCCTCGGCGTGCAGCCAGGTGCGGGCCGCCTCGGCGTAGGGTTCGAGGTGCCTGAGGCGGAAGGAGGAGGGGCCGAGGACGGTGTCCCCCTCGATCCGCCCGCGGAGGGTCTCCTGGTCGGCGTGGAGGACGAAGTGCCGTACCGGGATGGCGTGTCGGGCGAGGCCCGCACTGATCTCCCGCCAGTACCGCTCGACCAGGACGGTCATGGGCATCACCAGGGTGCCGCCGGTGTAGTCGAGTACCCGGTGGGCGGTCTCGACCACGAGCTGCCGCCACGGCGGCCAGTGCTGGAAGTTGTCCGTCCGGGGCAGCCCCGGCGTGATGTCCATGAGGGTCTCGCCGACCTTCTCGGCGTCGAACACCCGCGCATCCGGAATCAGTGGCTGCACGAGTGCGCCGGTCGTCGTCTTGCCTGCGCCGTGGGTACCGTTGAGCCATACGATCACGGCTCGATGTTAGGGCGTGTCTGACCATTCCCGCCGGGGCCCTGGGGGCGCGGGGCGCCCGCCACGCGGCGCTCGCCGCCGTTGCGCTCCTGCCAGAGGCGGTACACCTCGACGGCGTCCTCGCGCGGTTCGTGGCGCATCGGCAGCCTGCGCTCCTGCCACGGCTTGGCGAACTCGTCGTAGAAGGTGCCCAGTTCGAAGTACTTGCGGTCGTCGACGTAGTGGGGCTCGTAGGCGTCGCGGGTGGTCAGGAAGACCACCTCGTCGGGCGAGCAGTAGTAGAGCGAGCCCAGGCACATCGGGCAGGGGTGGGCGAGCACGTAGACGGTGGTGCCGGTCAGGTGCTCGGTGCCGAGCCTGGTGCAGGCCTCGCGGATGGCGAGGATCTCCGCGTGGGCGGTGGGGTCGCCGGTCTGGGCGACCCTGTTGGGGCTCTCCGCGAGGATCTCGCCGTCCTTGACGATGACGGTCGCGAACGGGCGGCCGCCCTCGGTGACGTTCTGGCGGGCGATGTCGATGGTGCGCTGGACGAAGTCCATCAGGGCCTCCGGGGCGGGAGCGGGGGGAAGGGGCGGGGGCAAGAGACGGGGGGAAGGGGCGGGCCGGGGTGGGGGTCCCGGCCCGCCTCCCGATCGGCGGGGGCTTGGCCGCAAGGGCCGGTCAGAAGGGCTTGGTCGGCAGGTACTTGCCGTCCAGGGTGATGATCGCGCGCTCGCCGCCCTCGGGGTCGGCGACCTTCCGCACGTCGAGCCTGAAGTTGATCGCGGAGATGATGCCGTCGCCGAACTCCTCGTGCACCAGGGCCTTGAGGGTCGTGCCGTAGACCTGGAGCATCTCGTAGAAGCGGTACATGGTCGGGTCGGTGGGGATGCGGTCGGGCATCGAGCCGCGGACCGGGACGGTCTGCAGCAGCAGCGCCGCGTCCTCGTCCAGGCCGAGCAGTTCGGCCACGGCCTTCGCGGACTCCTCCGGCAGCGGGTGCTGGCCGAGGACGGCGGCGGTGGTGAAGGCCACCGACAGGCCGGAGGCCTCGGCGATCCGCTTCCAGGAGAGGTCCTTGCGGATCTTGGCCTCGACGGCGGCGTCGGCCAGCGCCTCGCGGGCGCTCTGGTTGAACTGGGCGTGCACCATGGCGGTTGTCCTTCTCTTTGCGAGGGGTCCGCGTCATCCCGGGACGGGGGCGACGCGAGGGGGTACGGGGGGTGGGGGGATCAGGCGGCGAGCGCGGGGGCGCCGGCGGTGAGGACCTCGACGCGGCCGGTGGGGATGTCGTAGACCCAGCCGTGCAGGGCGACCCCGCCCCCGGCGAGGGCGCGGGCGACCGAGGGGTGGGTGGCCAGGTTCGCCAGCTGGGCGAGCACGTTCTGGCGGACCAGCGCGGGGACGTCGCCGTCGGCGGAGGTGCGGGCCACGGAGGCGTCGGCGTGGCGCAGCCAGGTGGCGACCGCGGGGGCGCCGCTGAGGTCGTGGCCCTCGGCGAGGGCGGTCATCGCGCCGCAGGCGGAGTGGCCGCAGACGACGATGTCCCGCACGCCGAGTGCGGCGACGGCGTACTCGATGCTGGCCGCGACGCCGTCGGCCTCGGGTGTGTGGGCGGGCACCAGGTTGCCGGCGGTGCGGATGACGAACAGGTCGCCCGGCTCGGTGCCGGTGATCAGCTCGGGGACGACGCGGGCGTCGGAGCAGCTGATGAACAGGGTGTCCGGGGTGTGGTGCGTGGCCAGGTGGGCGAAGAGCTCCGCCTTGGCCGGGAAGACGTCCCGCTGGAAACGGGCGACGCCGTCGGTGAGGTCCTGCACTGGTCACTCCCTTCGGGTGGTGGCCGGCCCCGGTGGGCCGGTGAGATCCACCATGCATGACCTGTGCCTATAGCGTCCAAGAGCTGTCGGGCATGGAAGTTATTGGTTGCATCTATAGTCTGTTCCATGGCCGCCCCCGAACTGCGTCACCTGCGCTATCTGCTCGCCGTCGCCGAACACGGCAACTTCACCCGCGCCGCCGAGGAGCTGCACATCTCCCAGCCCACGCTCTCCCAGCAGATCAGGCAGCTGGAGAAGACCCTGGGCGTGCAACTGCTGGACCGCACCGGCCGCACCGTGCGGCTCACCGACGCCGGCGCCGTCTACACCGACCATGCCCGGCGCGCGCTGCGCGACCTGGCCGCCGCCGAACGCGCCGTCCACGACGTCCAGGACCTCTCCCGCGGCCACCTGCGCCTGGGCGTCACCCCCACCTTCACCGCCTACCTGGTCGGCCCGCTCACCGCCGAGCTCCACGCCCGCCACCCCGGCGTCGGCCTCACCCTGACGGAGACCACCCAGGACCGCATCGAGGCCGCGCTGCTCGCCGACGACCTCGACCTCGGCATCGCCTTCGCCGGCACCCACCCGCCCGGCATCACCGCCACCGTGCTGTTCACCGAGACCCTCAGTCTCGTCACCGGCACCTCGCGCGCCCGGACGCTGCCCGACCCGCTACCGGTCCACGCCCTCAAGGACGAACAACTCGCCCTGCTCAGCGGCGACTTCGCCACCCGGGCGCACATCGACGGCTACTTCGCCCGCCACCGGGCCGCCCCGCGCATCACGGTCGAGGCCAACTCCGTCCAGGCCCTCACCGAGATCGTCCGGCGCACCGACCTGGCCACCGTCCTGCCCGACGCCCTCGCCCACGACCACCCCCACCTCGCCCCCGTCCCCCTCGACCCTCCCCTGCCCACCCGCACCGTCACCCTCCTGCACCGCGAGGGCGCCTACCGCAGCGCCGCCGCCCGCGCCTTCACCCGCCTCACCCGCGACCTCGTCCACGCCCGCGGCTACCCGCCGGCCCCGTAACCCGCGCGGGGTCCCGGCCCCTGACGGGCCCTCGGCAAGCGGTGGCCGGTACCGGCCCGGTCAGCGGCGGGCGGCGGCCAGGGAGCGGAGCTGGACGTGGACGGCGGCGGGTTCGGTGCCGGTGAGCGCGGCGATCTCGGCGGCGGACAGGTCGAGGACCAGGTGCAGCAGCAGGACGTCCTGCTGGGCGGCGGTGAGGTGGGCGACCGGGCCCAGCGGCCGGGGGCCGGCCAGGGTGCAGACCCGGCGGCGCACCGCCTGCCAGGCGCAGGCGGCCGGGCTGGCGGTGGACAGGGCGTCGAGCCAGTGGCCGCCGAGTTCCTCGAAGGCGGCGCGGACGGCCAGGGGCGCGTCGGCGGGCGGCAGGAGCAGTTCGGCGTAGTCGAGGTAGTGGCGCAGGTGCAGGTCGTGCAGCGCCCACAGGCCCAGGGCGGGCCCGGGGGCTGCCGAACGGCGTCGTGGTGTCGGCATGGTGGTGTCCCGAGGTGGCGCGGGTGGGTGCTGGTCCGCGGCGGGTGCCCGGTCCGCGGCCGGGGCGCGGGTGGCGCGTCCCGGCCGCGGACCGGGTCACACGAGCACCGACGGGTTGTCGTCGGTGCCTTCGCGGCCCGCCGCCGCGGGGTGGCCGGGGCCCTCGCCCCGTTCGGCGGCGAGGCTGGTGCGCAGGGTCGCCCACAGGCGGAACAGGATGTCCGTCGGGGTGCCGGCGCTGGAGGACTGCATGGCCCGGACGAACTCGCTGTGGTACGTGCGCGAGTTGACCGGCAGCGGGGTGCGGGCGTTGTTCGTCCGGTCCCAGGCCGCCGCCCACAGGGCGCGGCGGGCCTCCTTGACCCCGCAGACCTCCATGTAGGCGAGGAAGACGGGTTTGCGCAGCGGGGCCTCGCCCTTGAGGACCAGGGCCAGCGTGCTGGAGGGCAGGCGTCCGCCCCGGTCGCGGGCCCGGCGGTCCAGTTCCCGCAGGGACGGCCAGTCGGCCTTGCGGCGCATCTCGTGCATCGCCCGGCGCAGGTCCGCGAAGGAGTCGACCTGTTGGGGGTCGACCCGCCGGGGTGCGCGCAGCCGCCGGCTGCCCGAGGGGCGCGGCACGTGGGCCCAGTAGTTGGCCTGGACCCACTTGCGCCGGGCCGTTTTGAGGTCGCCGCCGCATTCGCGCACGACGGCCTCGACGACCTTCCAGCTCGGTACGGAGCGCCCGCCGGCGGCCCGTTGCAGGGTGGTGGGGTGGTAGTTGGTCCGAGCGGCGAGCTGACGGTACGTCAACCCGGCCTGCTCGCGCTGCTCCCGCAGCCAGACGGCCAGCCGGCCCAGCGCCGGCTCGGTCGCCTCGATCGGATTCTCTCGGCGTCCCATCTCGGGCAGGCGCTCTTCCTAGGCCCGCTCCCGTCGGAGCCTCGCGGCCAACAGGCATCCGCCCGTGGCCAGTTCGAGCGCGGCCCCGGCCGACATGCCCGTCGCCACCAGGGCGGCGGCCAGCGCGACCGTCAGGACGACCACGACGACGACCACGGTCGCTTCACCGGCCGCGAGCGGCCGGTACGGGCGCGGGCGCGGCGGTACCGGTTCCGCCGCCGCGCAGTGGGTAGGGGTGTGGGCGCGCTTGTTCCGCTTCCTCGCCATCGAGGAGTCCTCCATATCACTGTCCACTCCAACTGGCGGGCACTTGTGCGGTTGGCGTCGCACTGTGTGCCCGGTGGGCACACACTCTGTCAGGCGTACGGGTGAATCCCAATCGGTTCGGTGAACATCGCGAAGATTGATGCGCCAGGGTCCCGGCTCCTGGCCGCAATCTCGTGAACGCCCTATCAGAAACGCACAGTTCAACGAACTGAAACCGGATTTTGATGCGCCTTTGTGCAGCATGCCCTTGTGAGCCGTCCTGGCTGGATGTGACGATTTGCAGCGGCGTCACCCGGACCCGCGGGTCCGGAACCCGGGGCGCTGTGCACTCCAACAACTCGGGAACATCGGCAGCGGGCCGTGTTGGCGCATGGGTCCGCCCGAACAGCAGAGACCGCCCGGCCCTGGTGGCCCGAGCGGTCTCTCTGCGTTCCGGCGGCGGCGCGGGGAGTCGGCGGGGCGGCGGGGGCGGCTTGCCGCGCGCGGCACTCAGTGGGCGGGCGTCGGGTCGAGACCGGTCAGCTCGCAGCTGGCCGCCCACAGCCGCGCGGCGGTCGCGGTGTCGGCCAGGTGGTTCCAGAGCGGCTCGATCCTGGGCGTGCCGCGCAGCCCGAACGCGCGGGGGCTCCACAGCTGACCGCCGCGCACGGCCGGGTCGAGCACGGCCCGGACGGCGGGCCACGCGGCGGCGTCCTTGCCCTGGACGACGAGCCCGAGCGGCAGGTGGCGCAGTCGCTCGCCGGTGGTGCGGACGTGGACGGGCGGGCGCGAGGGGGTGAGGGAGTCGAGCGCGCCGCCGGGGTGGACGAGCACGCTCAGCGTCGTGCTGCGGGCGGCGCGCAGGCGGCGGTCGAGTTCGAGGGCGAAGAGCATCTGGGCCAGCTTGGAGCGCGCGTAGGAGCGCTTGGGCCGGTAGTCGCGCGTGCTCTGGAGGTCGTCGAGGTCCAGGCGTTCGGACTTGGCGGCGAAGCTGCCGGTGGTGACGATCCGGCTCCCGGGGGCGGCCGCGAGCAGGGGTGCCAGGTGGTGGGTCAGCGCGAAGTGCCCGAGGTGGTTGGTGGCGAACATCAGCTCGTGGCCGCCGACGGTCTCGCGGCGCGGTGGGTGGTCGAGCGCCACGCCGGCGTTGTGGACGACCGCGTCGAGGCGGTCCAGCCCGAGCGCGTCCACGGACGGGCCGAGCGAGGCGAGGTCGGCCAGGTCCAGGGGCAGGTGCTCCACCCTGGCCCCGGGGACGCGCGAGCCGATGGAGGCGATCGCCGCTTCGGCCCTCGCCCGGTCACGGCTGCCGAGGACGACCGTGGCCCCGGCGGCGGCGAGTTGCTCGGCGACGAAGTACCCGATGCCCGCGTTGCCGCCGGTGACCAGGACGTTCCTCCCCTCGGCGCGGGGCAGCCGGTGGACGTCCCACGGCGAATCCTGGCGCTGGGCCTGGGGCCGGGCCTGGGGCTGGGGCTGGGGCTGGGGCTGGGAGGGCATGGCGGGCTCCTGGAACTCGGCGCGGTGGTCCGGCGGTACGGGCGGACCCGCGCATCGCAGCCGGTCCCGCCCGGTTCCCACGCTCCCGCGGGCCACTCGCATCCCACCGGCAGCTCACCGTCCGCGCTGTCAGCCGACCGGCACCGGGCCCGCCCGAGGCGAGGGGCGGGGCGCCCGGTGGCACGCCCCGCCCCTCGCCGGCCGGTCCGGCTACTCGCGGGGGCGGCCCAGCAGGGCGGCCGTGGTCGGGTCGCCGACGCGGGTCGCCACCGCCCCCTTGAGCACGGTCAGTGCGGCCGGCAGCGCCGCGACCGCCGCCGCCTTGAGTGAGCTGATCGACGTGAGGTCGAACCTGTCGGCCAGCAGCAGGCCGAGGAACGCCGCGGCGTACGTGGCGACGGTGCGCTCGACCAGATCGAGGATGAACTTCCGCATGGTCAGGACTCCTTCGCGGTGGAGGCGGTGAGGTGCCGGTCTGTGCGCGACGGTCGCGCGGGCGTCGGGGTCGGCGTTCGGAAGGCATGCGGCAGGCGCCGTCGGGGAGTTGCCGCCCCTCATGTACACGTTCACGCCGTCGATTCCGACGACGGGCCCGGCGGGCGATTCCGGCGGCCCCGCGCCGTACGCCTCATCCCAGCGGGGTGCTCAGCTCCATGGCGCGCAGGGCCGCCGTCAGGGCCGGTGCGTCGCCGACGTCCAGGGCCGTGTCCGTCAGCTTGATGACGTGCTCGTCGCCGTGCGCCAGCGCCCGCTCGAAGACCTCCTCGGGGGTGAACGCGCCGGGCGGGACGTACGCGGCCGGTGCGGCGGGCGCGTACATCGCCGTCACCGCCGCCGAGGCCGTCCAGGCCGCCCGCAGGCTCGCCGGCCACAGTGCCGGCGGGAGCGCGGGCAGCGTGCGCAGCACGGCGTTGGGGGCCGTGGCCGCGTGGACGAGCATCGTCTCCTCGCCGTGGCCGTGGGTGGCGTAGCGGTGGGTCGCCGCCCGTACCAGTTCGGCGAGGCGGCCGGGCACCTCCCCCGGGTGCGGCGCCTCGGCCCCGGCCCACACCGGCAGGGCCGTGACGCGGCCGAGCCTCGCCGGGAAGCCTCCGTCCTGGACGTCGACGGCCGGCACCGCGTCGAGGGCGGCGGCCGCGGAGGCGGCGCCCGGCAGGCGGGCGGGCACCGCGACGGTTCGGTGGCGGGCCGCCCAGTAGCCCAGGCCGTGGGCGAGTTCCGCCAGGCGCGGCCCGGTGGCCTCGCCGGCCAGCAGCGTGCGCACCGCATGGCCCACCCGGATCACCGGGTGCGTCGACCCGCCGTACAGGCCGGGCAGCAGCCGCGGCCACCACCGGGCCAGCACCTCGCGCCAGGGACACTCGGCGACCTCCCGCTCGAAGTGGCCGATCCAGTCGGCCGCACGCCTCGGATCGCCCAGCGCCGTACGCCAGTTGGTGTCCGTCACCGGCTCGACGCGGGGCGGGAGGTCCTCCAGCTTGCGCGCGTAGAGGTCGAGCCAGCGGTGCACCGACCGAGCCTGTCCGCGGGCGGTGAGGGCCTCGACGGCCATCGGCGCGTGGTTGGTGAGCCGTCCGAGCCGCTCGGGCCCGCAGGTGTGCAGTCGTTGGAGCGCTTCGTCCAGAATCCCTGTCGTGTCCACGGGAATGGACCGTAGGCGGGACGCCGAGGCGGCGTAACGGCCTGGAGACCTAGGCCCGGCCCGGGGTCGCCCGCCTGGGGCCGCGGACCACCCGGCGACGGCCCGCGCGCCGGGTACCCACCACCCCGACGACGACATGCCCGACACCCAGTTGCTCATCGCGACGTTCTCCGCCATGGCCCTGCTGACCTGCCTGTGGTTCGTCGTCACCGGCGTGCGAAGCCGCTCCCGTACGCCGTCCCCGACCCCCGGGGGCCGGCCCGCGGAGCCCGCGAGCCCCTGAGCGGGCGCGGGCCCTCGCGAACGGGTCGCCGTACGGACGTGGCCCGGGCCTACCGGGGCCCGTGCGGGCTGCCGATCCGCAGCAGATTGCCGCTGCGGTCGACCAGGGCGAACTCCCGCATCCGGTAGGCGGTGTCGGCGGGCGGGTTCAGGCGGCTGCCGGTGGCCGGGTCGGTGGGCACGCCGAGCCGGGCCCAGTCGCGGTGCAGTGCGTCCGCGTCCCGCACGTGCAGGTAGCAACCGGCGGCGGTGGACAGCGGGTCCACCCCGGGGTCGTGGCGGAAGTGCAGTTCGACCGTGTCCCGGGCGAGGATCAGGTAGCCGTCCTCGCCGTCCCAGCGCCCGCGCGGCTCGAAGCCCAGGCGGGCGTAGAACTCCTGGGTCTCGTCCAGGTCCCGGCTGGGCAGGATCGGCACCGCGTACTCGTCCATGGCGCCACCGTAGGTCACGCCGCCGACGATCGCCCCGGCGGCGGGGCGGCGGACCGGTGGCCGCTGCGGCCCGGCTGCTCCGAATCGACCCGGCGGCCGGCTGTGGACGCGCTAGGCAACCGGCCGGGCACGGAGGGGAGTTGAGTACGGGCGCGGATTGCGGGGCCGGGTGCGGGCGGGACAGGGTGTGGGGCGCAGACGCGTGTGCGACCCGAGAGGACCCCCTGCTGGTGAAGAAGCTGCTGAAGGACGTGGCCACGAGCCTCGTCTACCTCGTCGTCATGCTGGTGAACCCGGTCCTCAACGGTGTGCAGTCGCTGCGGGCGATGCACTGGCCCACCGAGCGGCGCAAGCTGAAGCTGATCGACTCGCCGGCGGCGCGGGCGGCCCGGGCGGCGGAGCGGGAGCGGATCCGGGGGCTGGTCGAGGCGCTGGGGGCGGTGGAGGGGGTCGAGCACGTGCTGACCCAGGTCCTGGACCAGTCCACCCGCCCGTCCTCCTACGGCCTGGACCACCCCCGGGACACCCTGCTGGTCTGCCGGATCTACGCCCGCGCCTACTTCGTCGTCCGGGAGGACGGCGGGGACGTCCTCGGCGTCCTCGACGCCCTGCGGCGGATCGAGGCGGCGGACGTGGCCCCGTGGCAGGCCCACGGCCAGGGGGCGGACCCGGCCGGGAGCCTCGACCACGCGCTGCGCTGGCACCGCGACGGCGGAATCGACGCCGACGGCCGGCGGATGCAATCCCCCTGCCTGTCCAGCCCCGGCGCGACGCTGACCTGGGACCGGGACGGCATCCCCCACCGGGACCCGATCCCGGCGGGCCCGTACATCAACCGGCTCTACGTGTTCGAGCAGACGCCGGCGGACGTGGACGCGGCGCAGCTGCTGAGCGAGGTCCGCGCGGACGGGCGGGGCGTGGTCCTGGAGCTGGCGTTCGGTGCGAACTGGGTCGGCTACTGCCAGTACCACAAGGTGGCGCGCGGCGGTTTCCTGGGACGCGGGCGGCTCTGAGCCGGGGCTCCGGGGGGCGAGGGCGCTTCGGGCGGCGCCCGGAGCGGCCGGGAAGGCCGTCCGGGCGCACCTCACCCGTTCAGCCGCGGCTCAGCACTGGGGGCGGCGGCCGTGGTTGGCCCCGCGCCTGGCCCTGGCCTTCTTCTTGCGGCGGCGCTTCGACGACATGGCCACTCCTCTCGCAACCGGGACACCCCCGGGCTACCACCGTTCCACACCCGGGCGGGCCCGGCCCGTCGAGCGGACCGGACCCGTCGGGCGGCGGCGTGCGGGACTCAGGCGCCGTCGCCCGCCAGGGCCGCCCGCCAGGCCGGGCTGTCCACGTAGTGGTTGTCGAAGCGCTCCGCCGAGGCGGCGATCGCGCCCGGGTCGCTCTCGCCGCGCATGACGCTGCCCAGCAGGCGCAGGTAGTCGAAGCGGTCCATGCCGGGGGTGAACACGCACAGCACGTCGGCCTCGGCGCCGGGGGCGGCGGCGAAGGCGTGCGGGGTGTGCGGGGGCACGGCGAGGAAGTCGCCCGCGCCCAGCACGGAGACCTCCTCGCCGACCAGCACCCGCAGCGAACCGCTGATCACGAAGAACAACTCCCAGGCCCGGGTGTGGAAGTGGGCGGGTGCTCCGGGGGCGCCGGCGGCGAAGGTGGAGCGGTAGACGGTGAAGCCGCCCTCCTGCGGGGCCGAGTCGGCCAGCAGGGTCATGGTGGAGCTCGGGTCGGTGCAGGTCTCGGCCTCGGCGCAGCGGGTCAGGACGGGGGCGGTGGTGTTCTTCGTCGTCGTCATGTGACCAGCCTATGGGTGGAAAGACCGCCGATCAGGTGGCAATCGGCGATCGTTTCCATGGGTCAATTCCCTCCTGCGACCGGGCCCGCACCGTCCTGCCGGGGGCGGTCGGTCCGGGGCGGTCAGTCGGGGAGGTTGCCGTTGCCACCCAGGTTCGCCACCATGCGGCGCAGCACGTTGATCGTGGTCACGAACTCGTCGGTGTCGATTCCCTGGTGGGCGCGTTCGCTGATCCTCAGGTTGCGTTCGCGGGCGCGCAGGCGGCCGGCCTCGCCCTCCTCGGTGAGGGTGAGGGCGCCGTCGGCGTCCTCGGTCAGCCAGCCGCGGGCGATCAGGTCGTCGTAGACGGTGTCGAAGGCGGTGTCCTGGTCGTCGTAGGGGGTGAGCCGCTCGGTCAGGGTCGTGCGGGTCCATCCGCCGGGGCGGCCGGCCGCGTGGTTGAGCGTCCACCAGTGGGGCTGGGTGAGGCCTTCCACCGCCAGTTGTTCGCGCAGGCCGTCGACCACCAGGCGGCGGAAGACCTCGCCGGTCCATGCCCCGATGGGCTGGGCGGCGATGATCTGCGGTTCGTAGGTCTTGATCGTCATGTCCGGTGCTCCTTCGGCTGATCGACGATCGACTGATCGTCAGGACGCGACCGACCGTAAAACCTCAAGCCGACTTGAGGTCAAGGCGGATCGGGGGGCCGGATCCCCGGTGGCGGTCAACTCCCTTCTAGGCTGGCCGACATGAAGACCGCACCGGCGCTCGCCACCGCCCTCGCCCTGTCCGCGGCCACCGTGCTCACCGCAGCCGTCCCCGCCTCCTCCGCACCCTCGGCGCCCGTCGCCGCCCCTGCCTCCTCCGCCTCCGGCACCGATCAGCTGGAGCCCTACCGCCGCCAGCCGCTCGCCTGGGCCGCCTGCCAGGAACCGCAGTTGGCCGCCGCCGGCGCCGAATGCACCTCCCTGACCGTGCCGTTGGACTACCGCGAGCCGCGGGGCCGCACCCTGTCCCTGGCCGTCTCCCGGATCAGGTCCGCGGACCCGGCCAAACGCCGGGGCGTCCTGCAGACCAACCCCGGCGGCCCCGGCGATCGCGGGCTGGACATGCCGGTCGCGCTGCGGGAGCAGCTGGCCCCCGGGACGGCGGCGGCCTACGACATCGTCGGCATGGACCCGCGCGGGGTCGGCGCCGGCGGCCCGGACTGCGGCCTGACCCGCGGCACGTGGCTGCGCTCGGCCGGCACCGGCCGGGCGGGCTTCGAGCAGGCCTGGCGCCTGGCCAAGGCCGACGCGGACGCCTGCTGGAACAAGCACCCCGATCTGCTGCCCCACCTGACCACCCGCAACACCGCCCGGGACGTCGACGTGCTGCGCGCGGCACTGGGCGAGCAGCGGACCTCCTTCTTCGGGCAGTCCTACGGCGCGATGCTGGGCGCGGTGTACGCGCAGCTGTTCCCGCAGCGCGTCGACCGGCTGGTGCTGGACAGCGCCCTGGACCCGGCGCGGTACGGCATGGGGGCGTTCCAGGACATGGCCGGCGCCAACGAGCGTGCCCTGGACGACTTCGCCGCCTGGGCCGCGCCGCAGGACGGCGCCTACCACCTGGGCGCCACCCCGGCGGCGGTGCGGGCCACCGTCGAGCAGTTGGTGCGCCGGGCCGAGGCGGCGCCGATCGCCGTCGACGGCTTCCGGCTCGACGGGGCCCTGCTGCCGGTGCTGCTCGCGGTCTGCCTGAGCGACGACCGTGACGGCGCCCTGTGCGCGGACGTGCTGCGGCAGTTGCTGGACGCCGCCGACGGCCGGCCGGTCCAGGCGGGCCCGGCCCTGCACCAGCTGCTGACCATGCTCCTCGCCCCGGGCCCGGAGGCCGGCGCCGGCCTGTCGTCCGCCCTCGGCATCCTGTGCGACGACGTGGCGATGCCGCGTTCGGCCCCCTGGTACCGCGACGCCGTCGAGCGCTCCCGCGCCGCCGCACCGGTCTTCGGCCCGGTCTACAACGCCCCCGTCCCGTGCGCCGCTTGGCGCAGCGCCCCGCTGGAGGAGCCCGTCGAGGTCCGCAACGCCGTCCCCGCCCTCCAGCTCCACGCCACCGGCGACACCCACGCGACCTACCAGGGCGCCCTGGCGCTGCACTCCCGCCTGCCCGGTTCCCGCCTGGTGACCGTCCCGGGCCGCGTCCACACCCTCTACCTCAACGCCTACAGCCCGTGCGCGAACGCGGCGGTGGACGCCTACTTGTCCTCGGGGGCGCTGCCGGCCGCGGACACCGTCTGCTGAGCCGACGCGTGTTGCACAGCGACCCCCTCGCCCGTTCCCGGAGTTCCGCGCGGGCGGCTTCCGCCCGACCCTGCAGTCCCGGCCCCGCCATCCGGCCGTCCTGCTCCTCGGCAGCCCGGCGGTCAGCGCCCTGACCGCCGTCCTCGCCCTGCGCCGCTAACCGGCGCCCTCGCGCAGGAGCGCCTCGAAGGCCGCCACCGCCGGCGGCACCCGCTGTCCCCTCCGCGTCACCGTGTACACCTGCCGGACCGGGGTGTCGTCCGGGTGCAGGGGGACGAGGGCGATGCCGGGGCGGCCGACGCGGGCGGCGAGGGAGGGGATCAGGGTGGCGCCCAACCCGGCTGCCACCAGGCCGAGTTTGGCGGTCCAGGCGGCGACGGTGTACTCGATGCGGGGCTGGAACCCGCTGCGGACGCAGGCGGCGAGGAGGGTGGATTCGGCGTGGCGGCGGGCGGCGATCCAGGGTTCGTCGGCGAGTTCGGCCAGCCGCAGGCGGCGGCGGCCGGCGAGGCGGTGCCCGCGCGGGAGGGCGACCAGCACCGGGTCCTCCATCAGCGGGCGGAAGTCGAAGCGGTCGCCGTCGTCGGCGGGTTCGGTGTACGAGGCGACGAGGGCGAGGTCGACGGCGCCCTCGGCGAGCAGGTCCAGCAGGTGCGCCGCCAGCCCCTCGGTGAGGCCGATCTCCACGTCCGGGTGTGCGGCGCGGAAGGCGGCGAGGGCGCCGGGGACGAGGTCGGCGTTGGCGCTGTCGAAGGCGCCCACCCGCAGCCGTCCGGCGGTGAGTTCGGTGAGGGCGGTCAGGTCGCGCCGGGTGGCGTCGAGCCGTTGCAGCATCGCCTCGGCGTGCGGCAGCAGGGTGCGGCCGTGCTCGGTCAGCCTCACGCCGCGCGCCAGCCGGTCGAACAGCGGCGTGCCCAATTCCCCTTCCAGGGTGGCGATCTGGCGGGAGATCGCGGACTGGGTGTAGCCCAGTCGCTCGCCGGCGGCGGTGAAGGAGCCCAGGTGTGCCACGGTGCGGAAGACGTCCAGCCAAGCCATGTCCATTGCGCATGACTACCATGCCGGACATTCGCTTGTCGCCTGGCTCGTGGCTGCCTAGCGTGGCGGCCATGAAGAAGATCGCTTTTCTGGGGCTGGGCCGGATGGGCCTGCCGATGGCCCGCCGACTCGCCGCCGCCGGTTACCCGTTGACCGTCTGGAACCGCTCCCCCGGCCGCGCCGGGGACCTGGCCGGGGCCACCGGGGCCGCCACCCCGGCCGAGGCCGTACGCGGCGCGGACGTCGTCGTCACCATGCTGTCCGACCCGGCGGCCGTCGCCGAGGTGGCCGGGCGGTGCGCGGCGGACCTCGCCCCGGGCACCCTGTGGATCGACATGTCCTCGATCGGCCCGCGGGCCACCGCCGACCTGCGCGCCGGGCTGCCGGACGGCGTCGCCCTGGTGGACGCCCCGGTGCTGGGCAGCACGGGCCCGGCGGCCACCGGCGGTCTGACGGTCTTCGCGGGCGGAGAGGACGCGGACCTGGACCGCGCGCAGCCCGTCCTGGAGCAGCTGGGCCGGGTACGGCGCTGCGGCGGCCCGGGCTCGGGCGCGGCGCTGAAGGTGGTGGTGATCGGCGCGATCGTCGCCTGCGTCACCGCCCTGGGCGAAGTCCTGGCGGTGGCCGAGGAGTTGGGCGTGCCGCAGGAGCAGGCGCGGGAGGTGCTGTCGGCCGGGCCGCTCGCGGGGGTGGCGGCCCGGGCGTTCGGCACGGAGTCGGACTTTCCGGTCCGGCTGGCCGCCAAGGACCTCGCCCTGGCGGGCGGCGGCCCGGTGCTGACGGCGGCCCGCGAGGTGCTGCTGGCGCACCCGGAGATCGCCGAGCAGGACCTGTCGGCGGTGCTGGGGGCGCTGCGGCGCGGCCGGTAGGGCGGCCCGGCGCCCGCGCGCCCGCGCCCCGGCCAGGGGGCCGGGGCGCCGGTGCGCGGGGCGGGTGGCCCGTCAGTCGTGCGAGAAGGTGATCCGCGGCAGCACCCGGTCCAGCCGGCGCGGGGTGCGCCAGGCGGCGCGCCCGGTCAGGCGCAGCAGGACGGGCAGCAGGACGAGCCGCACCAGGGCCGCGTCGAGGAGGACGGCGGTGCCGAGCACGATGCCCATCTCCTTGGGCGGCAGCGGGCCGGACAGGGCGAAGGTGAAGAACACCGCGACCATGACGCCGGCGGCGGCGAAGACGACCCGGCCGGAGTGGGCCAGGGCGCCGGTCATGGCGGCCTTGGGGTCGCCGGTGCGTTCGTAGTGCTCCTTGGCGGAGGCGAGGAGGAAGACGGTGTAGTCCATCGCGATGGCGAAGATCATCGCGAAGAAGAACACCGGTGCCCAGCCGTCGAGGAAGCCCTGCGGGGTGAAGCCCAGCAGGCCGGCTCCGTGGCCGTCCTGGAAGACCAGGCGGGCGACGCCGAAGGCGGCTCCGGTGGACAGCAGGCTGGCGGCGGTGCCGAGGGCGGCGATCAGCGGGGCGCGCAGGGCGGCGAGCAGCAGCAGGAAGCCGAGGGCCATGACGACGCCGATGACCAGCGGGGTCTTCTCGGTGAGCAGGTGCTGCAGGTCGATGTTCTCGACGGCGGCGCCGCCGACCATGGTGTCGGCGGGCAGTTCGGCGCGCAGGGTGTGGACGGTGCCGGAGAGGTCGGGGCTGGAGGGGTCGACGGTGGGCACGGCCTGGATCATCGCCCAGCCGGAGCCGTCGGCGGCCGGCTGGGCGGGCATGGCGGCGGCGATGCCGGGGGTGGCGGCGACCCGGGCGGTGACGTCGGCGGCCCGGTCGGTGGGGGTGAGGATCTGCAGGGTGCCGGGGGCGCCGGGGCCGAAGGCCTGCTGGACGGCGGTGTAGCCGGCGCGGGCGCTGGCGTCCTCGGGCAGGACGGTGATGGACGACATCGCGGTGCGCAGGCCGATGACGGGGGCGGCGAGGGCGATCAGTGCGGCGAGGGCGAGGGCGCCGTAGCGCAGCGGGTGCTTCCACAGGCGTTCGCCCCAGGCGGCGAAGCGCGGGGAGGCGGAGGTGTCGGATCGGGCGGACTCGGACCGGGGCAGGGCGAGGGCGTCGACGCGGTGGCCGAGCCGGTCGACGTCGGCCAGCCCGCCGACGCCGCTTGGCACGTCCTGGCCGACCCGGAGGGCAACGAGTTCTGCCTCCTGCACACCCGGCTCCAGCCCGTCTGACCCACCCCAGGCCGCACAGGCCGCCCCAGGCCGCCGGCCGGCCGCTACCTCGTGCGCGGCTGGTTGAAGCGCAGCATGTTGCCCGACGGGTCGCGGAAGGCGCAGTCGCGCACCCCGTAGGGCTGGTCCATCGGCTCCTGGAGCACCTCGGCGCCGGCCGCCCGCAGCCGCTCGAAGGTGGCGTCGCAGTCGTCGGTGCGGAAGATGACACCGCGCAGCAGGCCCTTGGCGAGGAGTTCGGCGGCGGCCCGGCGGTCGGTCTCGGAGGCGTGCGGGTCGGCCAGCGGGGGCTCCAGGACGATCTCCACGCCGGGCTGGTCGGGCGAGCCGACGGTGACCCAGCGCATGCCCTCGAAGCCGACGTCGTTGCGCACCTCGAAGCCGAGGACGTCGCGGTAGAAGGCGAGCGCCCGGTCGTGGTCGTCGACGGCGATGAAGCACTGCGCGAGTTCGATGCTCATGCGCGTCACGCTACGGGAGCGCCGGGGCCGCCGTCCCGCCGGGCACCCTCGGCATCCTCGGCACCCTTGACCCCCTTCGTCCCCTTGGCCTCCTTCGTCCCCTTGCCGTCCTTGGCGTCCTTGGCCTCCGCGCGGCGCACCGGGCGGGTGCGGACCTTGGCGATGCAGGCCGGGATCGCCGCGCCCGGCTCGTGGTCGCCGGCCCGGTAGGCGCTGGGGCTCTGCCCGACCAGCTCGGTGAAGCGGGTGCTGAAGGAGCCCAGCGAGGTGCAGCCCACCGCCATGCACACCTCGGTCACGCTCAGGTCCCCGCGCCGCAGCAGCGCCTTGGCCCGCTCGATCCGTCGGGTCATGAGGTAGCTGTACGGGGTCTCGCCGTAGGCGGTGCGGAAGCTGCGCGAGAAGTGGCCGGAGGACATCAGCGCGGTACGGGCCAGCGCCGGCACGTCCAGCGGCTGCGCGTACTCGCGGTCCATCCGGTCCCGGGCCCGGCGCAGCCGCACCAGGTCGTCGAGCGGCACCCGGCCCGCCGGGGTCGCACGGGAGGACGGCGGCACGGGCGGGGACGGCGGCACAGGCTGCGGCGTTGGCGCCGACGGGGGCGGGGGCGTGGACGGGGAGGACACACCGGCCACCGTACCGAGCGCCGCCGACAGTCGCCGTCCCCCGCCCGGCGCAGCCCGCTCGCGCCCGCCCCGCCGCGCCGACCACCCTGGAGGGACGGCCGGGCGGCGGAGAGGACGGCAGGGGTGGACCGCAAGGATCAGCAGCCCGCCGCCCCGCGCGCCCCCGCCAACCGGACGGTGGTGCTCGGCGTGCTGGCCGCCACCGCCGCCGTGCTGCTGGTCCAGGCGGCCAGCGGCACCAGCTCCCGCCTGGTGCTGCTGCTGGTGTTCCTGCCCGCGCTGATGGCGGGTCTGGGCACCATCGCCCAGACGGTGGCCGTCTCGGTGTGGGTGACCGCCGTGGTCGTGCTCCACTCGCTGGTGGTCCCGCCCGGCGACCTGCCGGCCCGGCTGGGCACCCTGGTGGGCGTGGTCGCCGCCGAGGCTGCCGTGATCGGCCTGTGCGCGCGGCGGGTGCGGCGCGAGCGGCAGCTGTCGCGGATGCGGCAGAGCGCCGTCGCCCTTCAGCGCCAGCTGCTGCGCCCGCTGCCCGTCACCACCTCGGACGTGCGCCTGGACGGGCTGTACCGGCCGGTGGAGGAGGACGCCATGGTCGGCGGCGACCTGTACGACGTCGCCGAGACCCCGCACGGCACCCGGGTGCTGGTCGGCGACGTCCAGGGCAAGGGCCTGCCCGCGATCGGGACGGGCTTCGCGGTGCTGAGCGCCTTCCGGGAGGCGGCCTTCCGCGAGGCGCGGCTGCCCGCCGTCGCCGACGCCCTGGAGGCGGCGGTGGAGCGGCACAACGCGTACGCGGTGCAGAGCGGCGAGCAGGAGCGGTTCGTCACCGCCACCGTGCTGTGCGTCGGCGGCCCGGACGGGAACGGCACCGGGAACGGGAACGGGAACGGCGAAGGGGCCATGACCGGAGAAGGGGACGGCTCCGCCACCGAGGTACGGGCCGTCAACTGCGGCCACCTCTCCCCCTACCTGCTGCACGCCGACGGCCGCGTGGAGCCCGTCCCCCTGGAGGCCGGCATCCCGCTCGGCCTCGCCGCCCTGGCCGCCCCCGGCGAGCCGCGCCCCGTGCGGCGCTTCGCGCTGCCCGGGGACGGGGTGCTGGTCCTGCTCACCGACGGCATCACCGAGGCCCAGGACGCCTCCGGCACGTTCTACCCGGTCGAACAGGGCCTGGCCGACCTCGCCGCCACCCCCGCCGACGCCCTGCCCGAGGCCCTCGACCGGCGGGCCCGGCGCTGGAGCGGCGGCCACAGCCGCGACGACGTCACCGTCCTCGCCCTGCGCCCCGCCCCGTAGCCGCCCCACCCGCAGCTCCGCCCCGTAGCCGCCGGACCCGGGCCCGTCGGAGCGGTACGGGCCCGCACGGGGCGCATGAGGCCGTACGGGGGTCGCATGCGGATCGCACGGGGTCGTACGGGCCCGTTCGTGGGGCCGTCCGACCCTTGACCCCCGGCTGCGGGCTCCACCTGCGGCGATCTAGGGTGCAGACATGATCCCCACACCGATATCCGAGCCCGAGCCCGGCCCGCTCGACGGCCCCACGGACGACTTCCTGACCGACCCCGCCCAGGCGCTGCGGGTGATGATGCAGGGCAACGCCCGGTTCGTCGCGGGCAACCCCGAGCACCCCAACCAGGACGCCGGGCGCCGCGCGGCGCTCGCCCCGGCGCAGCGGCCCTTCGCGGTGCTGTTCGGCTGTTCGGACTCCCGGCTGGCCGCCGAGATCATCTTCGACCAGGGCCTGGGCGACCTGTTCGTGGTGCGCACCGCCGGGCACGTCACCGGTGCGGAGGCGCTGGGCAGCATCGAGTACGGGGTGAGCGTGCTGGACTGCCCGCTGGTGGTGGTGCTGGGCCACGACTCCTGCGGTGCGGTGGCGGCGGCGCTGGAATCCCTGGAGCAGGGGCAGCTGCCGGGCGGTTTCGTCCGGGACGTGGTGGAGCGGGTGACCCCGAGCGTGCTGTCCGCGAAGGCGGCGGGCATCGAGGACAGCGACGGGATCGTGGACGAGCACATCCGCCAGACCGTGGACCTGCTGGTGGAGCGCTCGCAGGCGCTGGCCGCGAAGGTCGCCGAGGGGAAGGTGTCCGTGGTGGGCCTGTCCTACCGGCTGCGCGACGGCCGGGCCCGGCTGATCGCCGCCCGGGGGCCGGTGGGCTGACGGAGCGCCCGCCGCGGCGGGCCTTGCCGTCCTCGGGAGCCGCAGGACCTGCGGGACCTGCGGGAACGTGATGTCCGATCACCGCCAGCGGCCCCGGCCGGGCCGGGGCAGAGTCGGTGACCGCAACGATTCCCCATCCCGAGGACGGCAGTTCCCGTGCACAAGGTCATCGATCTCAAGGTTCTCTACTTCGGCACCCCGGTGGTGCTGATCGGATCCCGCAACGAGGACGGCAGCGCCAACCTCATGCCGATGTCCTCGGCGTGGTGGCTGGGGCAGTCCTGCGTGCTGGGTCTGGGCGACAGCTCCCAGACCGCCGCCAACCTGCGGCGCGAGGGCGAGTGCGTGCTCAACCTGCCCTCCTCCGCGCAGGTGGACGCCGTGGACGCCCTCGCGCTGCTGACCGCCGCCCCGCAGATCGCCGAGTACCGGCTGAAGCAGGGCTACCGCCACGAGCGGCGGAAGTTCGCCGCCGCCGGCATGACCGAGCTGCCCGGCGAGCTGGTGCGGGCGCCGCGTGCCGCCGAGTGCCCGGTGCAGCTGGAGTGCCGGGTGGAGTCGGCGACGGCGCTGACGGGCGGCGGGCGCACCGCCTTCGAGGTGTCGGTGGTGCGCGCCCACGTCGAGGAGAGCCTGCTGGTGCCCGGCAGCGACCACTACGTCGACCCGGTCGGCTGGGACCCGCTGATCATGAAGTTCTGCGAGTTCTTCGGCGACGGGCGGCGCCTGTCCCCCTCCCGCCTCGCCGAGGGCTGGCAGATGCCTGGGCGGCTGCCCGCCGCCGTGTGACGGGACGTCCGCTCAGCCCTCGGGCCGCCGGCTCAGCCCTCGGGCCGCCGGTTCACGGCCGCGCTCCTCCGCTCACGGCGCGACGGTCGCCCCGCAGGAGTCGCACACCCGCGTCGCGGGCAGCTCCAGGAAGCAGGTCGGGCAGATCGCCGGCGGGCGCGGCGGGGCGGCGACGGCGGCCTTGCGCTCCACCGAGGCGCGCAGGCGCGGGGCCAGGGCGGGCGTGCCGCCGTCGGCGGGCAGGTCGGCGCCGAAGTGCCGGTAGCAGGCCAGGCGGGCGGCGGCCGCGTGCTGCTCGCGGTCCATCTCCGCGGCCACCGGCGGCTGTCCGGCCACCGCCAGCACCTCCTGGTAGCCGGGGCCGACCCGGCCGTCCGTGGCGTGCACCACCAGGGCCGTCAGCGGCGGGTCGCCGCGCCGGTGCGCCTCGCGGATCACCAGGGACAGCACCTTGCCGATCCAGTGCCGCTGGTTGACCCGGGTGCGTACCCCGGAGGCCTCCTGCACCGCCTCGGCCAGGTCCGCGTAGCTGATCACCGCGTGGTAGCGGCGCGCCACCTCCACCAGGGCGGGGTAGGCCGCCCGGGTCCACACGATGTGCGCCTGGGTGGCGCCGACCGCCGCGCCGTCCGACACCCGCCAGTAGCTGTGCTGCTCCGTCATCCGCCCGCCCCTGTCCGTCTTGTCCGTGTCTGTCCTCCGCAGTCCCCCGCCGCAGCGAGGCTACCCCGCCCCGGAACGGCACCCTCGGGCGGGGCCTCGCCTCGGACGGGGCTTGACTTCAAGTCCTGTTGAAGTCGTGGAATGGGTGCCGACCGCAGCCGTACGGGCAACCCCGCGGTCGATGCCCCGCCCGTACGGACCCGTACCGGGGCCGGGGCCGCCGTCTTCCCGATCGTGCCGACGGCGGCCCCGGTCCCGGGTCCTCCCGTCCCCCCGTCCACGCTGCGGCTGTGAGACGGATCACGGTTGAGGTTGACCTCGGGTCAGGGTGCAGGCTCCCCTCATCGGGCCCGACGACCACGCGGGCCCCACGGATACGAGGGGGCAGCATGTCCACCACCCACCACTCCACCCACCACGCCGGCCACCACCTCGGCCACGGTCCGGACCGCCCGGAGCTGCGGCGGGCGATCGAGGAGATCGCCGAATCCGGCTTCCTCGGGGTGCAGGTGCGGGTGAACGACGCGCACGGCGAGTGGGTCGGCAGCGCCGGGGCTCGCGAGCTGGGCCGCGAGGGCAGGCCGCCGGCCGACGGGCACTTCCGCGTCGGCAGCGTCACCAAGAGCTTCGTCGCGACCTCGGTGCTCCTGCTGGTCGCCGAGGGCCGGCTGGCCCTGGACGACCCGGCCGGCGACCACCTGCCCGGGTTCGGGCTGGACCGGCGGATCACGGTGCGGATGCTGCTGCAGCACACCAGCGGGATCTTCAGCCACACCGGCGAGCCGGCGGAGGACGGGACGTTCGTGCCGGGCGTCCCGTGGCGGGGCAAGGAGTGGGTGGACGCCCGCTTCCGCACGTACCCGCCCGAGGAGCTGGTGCGGCTGTCGCTGTCCCGGCCGGCGCGGTTCGCACCGGGGGCGGGCTGGAGCTACTCCAACACCAACTACGTGCTGGCCCGGCTGGTGGTCGAGCGGGTCGGCGGCCGCCCCTTCGCCGAGGAGCTGCGGCGACTGGTCCTGGAGCCGCTGGGGCTGACCGGCACGGTGGCGCCTGGCGCCTCGCCGGAGGTCCCCGCGCCGCACGCCCGCAGCTACTACCGCTACGAGGACGCCGGGCGGGAGCGGACGCTCGACGTCACCCGCCACGACCCGTCCTGGGTCGCGGCCGGCGGCGACATGATCTCCACCACCCGGGACCTGCACACCTACGTCTCCGCGCTGCTCGGCGGCAGGCTGCTGCCGCCCGGCCTGCTGGCCGAGATGCGCACACCGGAGGCGACGGTCGGCTACGGACTGGGGCTGTTCGCCCAGGAGAGGGAGGGCGGCACCGTCTTCCACCACAACGGCGCCACCATCGGCTCGGCGGCGCTGATGTACGGCTCGCCGGACGGCGGCACGACCCTCACCGCCGGGCTGAACTACGTGGACGACGCCGACGTGTCCATCGCGGCGGCGTTCCAGGGCGCCCAGCGGCGGCTCGTCGACGAGGTGTTCGGCACCGGGCCCGGCCCCGCGGCATCCGGTCGTACGGCATCCGCTCGTACGGCAGGCTGAACGGATGACGAACGGATTCGGCGGAGTCACGATCGGGCAGGCGGCGGCGTACGTCGGCGTCACGGTGAAGACGGTGCGGCACTACCACCGGCAGGGGCTGGTCGACGAGCCGCAGCGCGACACCTCCGGCTACCGGCGGTACGGGTCGGCCGAGTTGCTGCGGCTGGTGCAGGTCCGGACGCTGGCCGCCGCCGGGGTGCCGCTGGCGGAGATCGGGCCGCTGCTCGACGCCGACGGCGAGCGGTTCACCGCCGCCCTCGCCGACGTGGAGCGGCGGCTGGACGAGCGGATCGCGGAGCTGACCGCGCGCCGCGACACCCTGCACCGGCTCGCCGACGGCGACCGGGCCCTGCTGCCCGACCGCGCCTGCGCGGCCCTGGAGCGGATGCCCGGGCTCGGCTTCGGCCCCGACTACGTGGCGGCGCAGCACGAGGCCCTGGTGCTGGCGCGGGCGCTGGTGCCGGAGGGCTTCGACGGCTTCCTGGCCCAGCTCGAACACCGCCTGGACGACCCGGAGTTCGTCGATCTGGCCAGACGCGGCCAGGAGGCCGAGGCCTGGGCGCCGGACGATCCGAGGATCGAGGAGCTCGCCGCCGCCATGGCCGACCGCTGCCTGGCCAACCCCGCGCTCCTGGGGGACCCCGACAGCCTGCGCGCCTGGGCCAGGGCCTCCGTCCAGTACCGCCTGATCGACCGCCACCGCGACGACGAGGCCCCGGTCTCGGCCCGGCTGACCGCCCTCACCGAGGCCAGGCTGCGCGCCGCCGGCATCCCGGCCCCGCACCGGTAGCGGCCCCGGCCGGGCGCGCACGGGAAGTCGGCCCGCCCGACTTCCCGCGCACCGGCACTACCGGCGGTGCTCCACACCCCGGCCGCGAACCCACCACCCGAACGCACGAGAAGTCGACCCCGCCGACTTCCTACGCCGCTCGGCCGCCCCGCTCGCCGACCGACCCGCCGCGGTCAGCGGCCCGGCGGGCGTCCCGGGTGCCCCGGGCGGGGCTGCGGTGCGATGGTGATCAGCGGGTGGAAGTGGGCGAGTTCGGCGGGTTCGTCGACGGGTTCGCCCTCGGCCTCGATCCAGGCGTGGGCGCGGAAGGGGGCGGTGCGCACGCCCGTGCGCCAGGTCGGTCAGCTGCCCCGGGTCCGGCACAACAGGGCTGCGGCGATGGAGCGTTGAAGACAGCCCTGGCCGGCGCAGCGCATGCTGAGCGCGACCACGGCCTGCCGGGCGGTGAGGGCCTCGGCCCGGCGGGCGGTGGGGGCCGGTTTCGGCGGGCCGTGGACGAAGTGGCGCCGACCCGTTGGGTGCCGGGCGGGGCTTCGCCTATGTTCGGCCCATGGTGGACGCATGTTTCGGGCACCCGCGGCTGGCCGCGGTCTACGACCCGCTCGACCCGGACCGCGGCGATCTCGACGCCTACCTGCGGATGGTGCGGGAGTTCGGGGCGCGCCGGGTGCTGGACATCGGCTGCGGCACGGGGGTGTTCGCGCTGCTGCTGGCCGGGCGCGGGGTCGAGGTGGTCGGCGTGGATCCCGCACTGGCGTCCGTGGAGGTCGCGCGGGCCAAGCCGGGCGGCGGGCGGGTGCGGTGGATCCACGGTGACGCCACGCAGCTGCCGCCGCTGCGGGTCGACCTGGCGACGATGACGGCGAACGTCGCCCAGGCCGTCGTCGGTCCGCGGGACTGGCAGGGGACGCTGCGGGGGGCCTTCGGGGCGCTGCGGCCCGGCGGGCGGCTGGTCTTCGAGACCCGCGACCCGGCCGCGCGCGCCTGGCAGGAGTGGACCCGTGGGCGTTCCCGCCGGGTGACGGACGTCCCGGGGGTCGGCTCCGTCGAGAGCTGGGTCGACCTGACCGGGGTGCACTGGCCCTTGGTGTCGTTCCGGTGGACGTACGTGTTCGCCGCGGACGGGCAGGTGCTGACCTCGGATTCGACGCTGCGTTTCCGGGAGCGGGAGGAGGTCGAGCGGGATCTGGCCGCCCACGGCTTCGTGGTGGAGGAGGTCCGCGACGCGCCCGACCGGCCGGGCCGGGAGTTCGTCTTCGTGGCCCGGCGCCCGTGACCCCCGTGAACTCCGGCGGTCTTCCCGCGAGCCTCCGCGATCCGCTTCCTCGGCCGGGCGGCGGGCGCGGCCGACGGATCAGGACCCCTGGGCGCCGATCTTCCGGTTGGCGAGGCGGATGAGGTCCTTGGCGAAGGCGCGGTGGACCGAGGGGACGACGACCGCCATCGCCAGGTGTCCTGCCCGGTGCTGGAACTCGAAGCGGCGGAAGGACGTCAGGACGCCCGTCGCGTTGACCTCCCTGACCGTCGCCAGGTCGCGCCACGCGACCGCGTCCCGGACGCCGCCGAGGAGGTCGGTCACGGCCACGCCGTCCTCGTGCAGGCGGCACTGGCGGATGCCGAGCCGCCCGGCCGCCCAGCGCCAGGCGAAGGCGAGGCCGTAGACCGCCAGGACGATCGCCACCACGATCGCGGTCTTGATCACGGCGTTGTCCGGCCGCATCACCACCAGGCCGACGAGCAGCACCAGGCAGAACACCAGGACGAACCGCCGCCCGAGCTGCCAGAGCAGCCCGGGGACGCCGATGACGGAAGCACTGCGGTGGAGCGCACCGAAAGTGGGCTGCCTGACCTGCCTTGCCATGCCGATTCCCTGTCCCGGTAGCGGAGTTGAGCGGCGTGATCGCCGACTTCCCGCGCCCACTATCGGGGAGCGCCGGACGGCTGGCAAGTCGTCCGGCGGCGGGTGGGCGCCACCGGCCGCCTCCGGGAGCGGACGTCGATCCGCCGGACGGGGCCCGGAGCTCGTCGCGGAGGGAGGGGTCCGCCTGCGGGCGGGGCGGCAGGCGCCGGGCCCGGCCGTGCGCGTGTGAGAAGTCGACCGGGCCGACTTCTCACACGGGCTCGTCGGATCCGGAGTCAGGGACGGAGGGTCCGCCCCTGTGCCGGGCCTTCGACGGGCCTTCGACGACGGTGAGGTGGGCGGCCTTGCGCCAGGCGACGAGTTCCATGTGCTGGGTGAACGGGGAGGCCCGGATGAGGTCCTTCCACTCCTCGATCGGGCAGCCGTACTTCTTCTCGATGGACGGGAAGCAGGAGGCGGGGCCCTTCACGGCGGCGATGGCCACGAGCGTGGTCCTCTCGAAGAAGTGCGGTGGGGGGGGGGGGGGGTGTGGAGGGCGCCCCCCCCCAAAAAAAAACCCCCCCCCCCCCCAACAAAAAAAAAACACACCCCCCCCACCCCCCCCCCCACCCCCCAAAAACACCCCCCCCACCCCCCACC
>NZ_JBHXEM010000060.1:46930-51270 GCF_042724755.1 Kitasatospora sp. NPDC127067
TGGTGGGGAGGGGGGGGGCGGGCACGTGGGGGGCGGACCGGCCTTGGGGCTGGTTCCTCTCTGATTTTGGGGGTGGTTGACGGCTTAAAGACGGGCCCCCCACCGCGAACTCATCGCCGCCCGGGGATGATCGCCGTCACGCTCCGGCGGTGGTGCGGCGGCGCCGACCGCCGGGCGGGGTCGGCTTCCTGCGCGCGGTTCAGGTGTGGATGGCGGCTTGGGTGCGGCAGTGGGTGAGGGCGTAGCGGATGCGGGTGTCTGGATTGGGGGTGGTGGCGAGGAGTTCGCCTGCGGTGGTGAGGGAGTTCCAGTAGCGGGTGGGGTCGCCGGCGCGGGGCAGGGGGTGGGTGGCGGCGAGGGAGAGGTAGGCGGCGGTGAGGTTGCCGGTGGTGAACCAGCGCTGGAGGCCGTGGTGGTGGCCGGGTCGGATGCCGCCCATGGCGTCGACGGCAGTCAGGAAGTGGCCGACGACGGCCTGTTCGGTGGGGGTGAGTTCCTTGGGGACGTCGAAGATGCCCAGGGCTTCGAGGACTTCGCCGGTGTCGGCTTCGGAGTCGGGGCGGGGGCCGGCGAGCAGGGCGTTGTGGCACTCGGCGAGGCGGCGGGTGATGTCGGGGAGGGGGATGTCGAGGGCGAGGCAGACGGCTTGGGCACAGGGGGCGGGCTTGTGGCCGAGGCGGGCGAGGAGGGCGTAGGTGGCGGCGGGGGTGGCGCCGCGCGCGAGGGTGTGGCGGGCGAGGGTGCTGAGGTGCATGAGGTGGTTCGGACTTTCAGGCGGTGACGGGGACGGAGGCAGGGGCGATGAAGGTCCAGACGTACTTGCCGATGCCGCCCGGGCGCGGGGAGCAGCCCCAGCGCTCGGCGAGCTCGTTGACGAGGAGCAGGCCGCGCCCGTGCTCGTCGTCCGGCGCGGCGGCACGGAGGGACGGCCGGCCGGATCCCGCGTCGTGGACTTCCAGCCGGAGACGGGAGTCCACGAGGGCGAAGCGGATCTCGATGTACCGGTCGGAGGGCGCGTCGGAATGCCGCACGGCGTTGGCGAAGAGTTCACACAGGAGCAGTTCGGCGGTGTCGCAGTAGCGCTCGCCGGAGGGCAGCCCGGAGAGGTAGGCGCGGAGAAGGTAGCGGGCCAGGGGCGCGGATTCGGGGCGGGAGTCGAGGCGCGCGACGAACATACGGGGGCGGCGGGCAATGAACATGGGGGACCTCAGAGGACGGAAGGGTGCACGAAGGAAGTGCGGCATCGGGCTGCGAATGTCTGGCACAGCGCCACCCAGTGGCCTGGACGGACGCTGCAAGAGATCACCGCGTCGAGCCGGTATTCGGTGGATACCTACCGAACGCCCTTGCGGACATTGAGTTCGATCGCGACGCCGGGTGGCGACAGGGGCCGGCTCACGACGGATGCCACGAATCGCCTCCGAGGCATGCGGAGTGTGCGACGACCGCCCGGCCGGCTGGGGCCCGGCCGGACCTGTCGGGCATGGCTGCTCTGCCTCAAGCACGCAAACCTACTGTCAGTAATCTGGCGACACCGTTTGGTGACCGGACTAATCGTCGCCCGCCCAAAGGACGTCCTGAAGGCCTTACAGAGGACTCTTGAGGGACACACAGAGGACATACAGCTCTGCCATGCGCCTGATGAGTCCCCAAAATGTCCTGCGAGTCCGTAGGGTTGATTCGTCATCAGCATGCGCGGAGGAGACTGTGCCCAACACCGCCCTTAAAGCAGCCAGGCAAGCCGCCGGCTACGCCAGCCAGCAGGCCTTGGCCGACGCCCTCACCCGGGCGGCCCGACAGCTTGGCCTTCGCGGCGCCTCCGTCAGCGTGCGCCAGATTCGCCGCTGGGAATCCGATACGCCCCCTTGGCCCGGGGAGGACTACCAACGCCTCCTGACTCACGTCCTACGGCAGCCGATTGAGGACCTGGGCTTCCGTGCTCCGTGGAACCGTTCCCGGCCCATGACTGCGAGCGTTGCCGCACCTGCAGCCACGCCTCGTACAGCGTCAACAGCCCTCCGCGGCGCGCTACCTCGGCCATACGGACCGCAGGGGAGCCAGCCAGGGACGGTCGGCTCCGACTACGCCATAGTCACCGAAGCTCACCGCCGGCTCTACCTGTCCACGGCGCCAGCCGCGCTGCACCCAACGGTGGCCGCACATGCCGATCTCGGCACCGTGCTACTCGGGGAGACAGACGGAGTTGCCCGCAAAGTGCTGGCCGCCGCCCTGGCCGAGTCGCTGCTGCTGCTCGGCCGAATCGAGTTCTTCGACCTACGGCAGCCCGACGCTGCTGACTCGACCTTTGTACGCGCACTTCAGGCCGCCGGTGAGGCGGACGACAACCTGCTCGGTGCCGCAATCCTCGCTCACAGCGCGTTCGTGCCCGGTTGGGCCGGCCACCTCAACGACGCGCGGGAACGTATGCACGCTGCCCGTACCTACGCTCGTCGGGCCCCGGTATCCACCGACGTACTGTCCTGGCTCGACGCAGTCGAGGCCGAGTGCCTCACTCGATGCGGCGACCATCGCGGCGCTCTCGCTCTGCTGCGGCACGCCGAGGATGTACTCACCGCTCGCAGCGACGTTCTGCCACCCGATTGGTTCACCTGGTTCTCGGCTACCCGGCTGCACGCGTTCCGTGGCAACACCGAGTTGCGAGCCGGTCTGCTTCCGCAGGCCCGGACCACACTGGAGCAGACGCTCGCCGAACTCCCGGAAACTGACGGCAAGCAACGCGTCGTAGTACTCGCCGACCTAGCGTCGGTCGAGGCCTCAGCCCGGCGACCAGAGCAGGCGTGTGCCCTACTGGAGCAGGCCCTCGACCAGCTGGCCATCACCTGGTACGCAACTGGCATGGAACGCGTGCGCGAGGCCCGGCGGGCACTCGCCCCGTGGCAGGACACGGCGGCCGTCCAACGCATGGACGACCGCCTCTACTCCTGGTCGGCGACGCTCAGCTCACTTCAGCGTTGAACTTGGCGATCAGGTCCGGAAGTTCCATCAGCGAGTCGATCCGGAACGTCGCCTGCTCCGCGGCCGGGTCCTGCTGCTGGATCCAGCCCCACGGGCCGCGCCGGATCAACGCCGTCCGCATCCCTGCCGCCCGGGCGGGGAGCACGTCGTTGTCGAGCCGGTCACCGACGTAGAGGATCTCGTGCGGCTCCGCAGGTACCACCTCGGTGACGCGCTCGAAGAAGGCGAGGTCCGGCTTGCTCGCGCCCCAGTCGTCGGAAGTGCCGATCAGGTCGACATCGTCCGTGAACAGCCGGCGAAGGATCACCCCGGCCCGCACGGTCTGGTTGCCGGCGATCATCAACCACAGGCCGTCCGCCCGAAGTTGAGCGAAGGCGCCTCGAACATCCGGGTAGAGATCGTCCTCACCGAAGGTCTCCGGCCGGCCGGCAGCCGCCCGCTTCTCGCGTTCCTCATAGAGGTCGAAGCCGGGGGCGAAGATCTGGAAGGTCTCCCGGTAGTCCCGGCCCTGCGCGATCACCGCGCCGAACTGGGCTACGAATGTGTGCCTCGGTATACCCAACCAGTCGGCCCAGGTGCCGTACTCCCGGGTCTCGTCGACCAGGCACTCCCCAACGTCGAACACCACAGCCTTGATCGTCATAACTGCAGCCTAGTGGGGCAAGGACGTCCCCCGGCGCCCCCTCCGAAGTCCTTCCGACTCTGGCCATGCGATGGCCGGGTCCAACACGCGGGGCGATCGAGGCGGAGCTCAAGGCCGTCGTACGCGGCCCCGAACGCGTCCTCGCATGCCTGGAGGAGATGTACCGCGACGTCCGATCCGCCTTCCCGAACCGCAGGCCCGAACCGTTCGCGGTCCGGGCCTGCGGTCTGTCCCCACTGCTCCCGGCGCGCCGCCGATCATTGCGACGACCCGCCGGGCTCAGGCGGCCTTCTCGGCGAGGGTGTGGGCGACGAGGGCGTTGGCGTGGCCGTGGCCGAGGCCGTGCTCGGTCTTGAGCCAGGCGACGAGTTCCATGTGCTTGGTGAGCGGGGAGGTGCGGACGAGGTCCTTCCACTCCTCGATCGGGCGGCCGTACTTCTTCTCGATGGCGGGGAAGTAGGAGGCGGGGTTGCCCTTGGCGGCCGGCTTCTTCTCGGCGGCGGGCTTCGCGGCGGGGGTGGCGGTCATAGGCGGTTCCTCTCGGCGGGGCACAGCGGGAAGCGGTGCGGTCACGGGTATGGACCGGGGCCCCCCCCCCCAAACAAACCCCCCCAAACGCGGGGCCCCGCACTTTTTTTTAAACCCCCCCCCCCCAAACCCGGGGGGGGCCCCGGGGGGGGGGGGGGGGGGGGCGGGGCCCCCCCCCCCACCCTTCCGGCAG
>NZ_JBHXEM010000061.1:0-50248 GCF_042724755.1 Kitasatospora sp. NPDC127067
CGACCCCCGCAACTACCTGGCCTTCCTGGGCCTCGCCGCCACCCTCTGCTGCTACAAACGCCTGACTCGCCACACCACATAGGACACGGTCTTAGCGATCTGATGTGCCGTAGGACTCGACGGCGAGAACGAGCTGGGTCACGGGTGGCTGGGATCTGAAGCGGACTTCGACCCTGTACAGCCCGGATTTGCGCAGGGTGACGGGAGCGTCGAGGACGCCGCCGTGCGCCGAGAGCCTCGGACTTGTCGCTGCTGCTCCCGTCACGGTGCCCACGATCCGACAACTGGTGCCAGCGGGACTCTAGCAAGTCTGGTCGGCTTCAGTGTCCAGGGTTGGCCTGCAGTGGCATCATCGGAAGGTAGGAGCAGGCCGAGCGGCTGCGGGCTATCGGGAGTCCGGCATGTTCGTTGTGTTCGGTGAGCGCCCCCGGACGTAGTCGATCACGGCGCGGCCGCCGGGCATCGCGCCGTGTCGCCGTATGGGCCGCCCGCCATCGGCGGACGACCCACACGAGGTCGAGCTCGGCACTAAATGGCGTGGATCGTCTGAACGAAGGCGATCCCCAAGACCGCAAGGAAGGCCATGGTGAAGGCGGTGTACCCGAGTACTCCTAGAACGCCCGGTGACCTGTCCGGACCGCTTTTCCGACGCTTCGCCGAGATGGCCAGAAGGGGGCGCGGCTCGGCCCAAAGGTAGGCGAAGAAGCCGAATCCGGTGAGCAAGCAGATCCAGAACCATGCCCAGTATCTCTGAGTGCTTCTTCTGACACCCAAGAGAATGTGACCGATCGTCAACAGGCCTATTAGATAGGCGCCTACACCCAATGGCGACCAGCCGAGCAGGCTCGGATACGCGACCGAGATCAGTAGTTTCAGGCCGCCGAATCCGTGGCTCGGATCGAAAGCCTGGAACTGGACGGTTGCACCGCTACTGGAGACCTCCTGCTCGATGGCTCGCTCGAACGCGTCGATGGCGCCGGCGGGGCCGGGATTCCCATAGGTGAATTTATAAGTTTCCTTCTTGCGCGACAGTATTCCTGTCGACCACTCGACAAATACCTCTGAGCCGTTAGTGTCCAGATTTACTACCGACGCACGTCGCGACCGCAGGTCGTCGACGAGCTCGTCATTGTCGGAACTCGCTGGGAATACCACAACCAGCACCGCTAGATAGCTGGCTATCAACATGAGCAGTGCGGCCCATTTGGTGGCGTTTCTGGACATCAGGTCCGATATCCTGCCATTGAACCGGTTGCTGCCGAGCCGGGCGCTATCCATGGAAAGTTCCAACCCAGTAGTACTCCTGCCTGACACTGGCACCGGGGCCGGTCCCAGTATTTCCCGTGAAGTGGGTCAGGGAGGCGAACCCGGTGTCGTTGTATGCGGCGAAGGCCACGGTGAAGCTGTGCGTCTTCGGCGATACATTGATCACCTGGTATACCACGTCATATCCTCCTAGGAAGGCTTCCGGCGTGGGGTTGGCGGCCCACCCCTTCCCGTCCGTCGCCATCCCCCACAAGTCCTTCGGAAGGGCCTTTGTGAGCTTCTCGCCCAGGTCTTTTCCGTCGACGAAGTCGTTCTGTCCACCTAGTTCGGACAGCGGTACCTGATAGTTGCCGTTGCGGATCTGGGCGGCCAGGCCGTCGAGAATCTCTTGGCTGTGATGGTCTTTTGCGATCTGTTGGGTCAGTTGGCTTCCCCCATCAAACGAGATGTTGGCGCCGTCCTTTCCCTGCGCCCAGAGTTGAAGCAGATCCTGCCAGGTCAGCTGAGGTGAGGTGCCGGACAACTGATTGCAGGCTGCAATCGTTCCGGATGTCACCTCGGCGCCTTCCTTGCACGGCAGGATGTTCCCACCGAGGGTCAAGATATACTTCTGCAGCTCCACGGCAAGCGCTTGGTGGACCCCCTTCTCCAGCTCGTCGTCCTTCCAATCTCCGTGATGAACAAGTGAGTTCAGAGCCCCCTGACAGGCGCTGTCGCAACCGCCCTTGCCTGACGAACTCCCCTTGCCCGAGGAGCCGGATGTGCCGGTTGCGCCAGAAGCGCGTGGTGTCCCGCAGTCGCCGGGCTTGCATCCGCCGCCGTTGTTAGGAGTAAGTCCGTGCTCGGCACCCCACGCTAGGTTCGCGGAGCTTCCACAGGACCCTCCCTTGCAGCCGTTGTCGGGGGAGTAGCCGTAGCACGCTCCCTCCGTCCCGCATCCTAGCGGGATCAGGCCGGATGGGTCGCTGAGGTTGATGGGGTTGTTGTTGCTGTAGGCGTAGGCGTTCCACTGTTGTGGGTTGGTCTGGTCGAGGATGGGGTCGGGGCTGATGAAGCGGCCGGTGGTGGGTTGGTACTGGCGTGCGCCGATGTTGGTCAGGTTGGTGGTGTCGTCCTTGGTGCCGCCGATGTAGCCCTTGGTGCCGATCCAGGTGCCGGGTGCGGGTTGGTTGCCGCGGGGGTTGCCGAAGGGGTCGCTGGTGCGGCGGGTGGTGGCGGTGGTGGCGAGGTCGATGCTGCCGGTGCCGGTGCCGTGGTGGTCGGTTGCCTGGACGACGAAGGTTCCGGCTGCGGTTCCGGCGCCTTGGCGAATGATGGTGAGGCCGCCGGGGATGGGGTAGTAGCGGGTGCCGGTCTGGGTCTTGGTTGCCGTCGTCGTGTTGACGGTGAGTTCGTCGGTGCCGAGGGTGATGGTGTTCTGGCCGGGGTTGCGGCGGATGAGCTGGTTGCCGTCGGCGTCGTAGAGGTAGGTGGTGGTGGTGTTGGGGATGTTCCACTTCTGCCCGGCGGGGACGGTGCTGGCGCAGTCGCCGAGGGCCAGGGCGGTGTTGGCGGTGGTGACGTCGCCGGGGATGGCGAGGCACCGGTTGGATGCGGGGTTGTGGATGGTTCCGTCGGGGCGGGTGTTCCAGGTCTGTGCGGCGGAGTTGTCGCAGGTCTGGAGCTGGACGGCTGAGCCGGCGGTGGTGCCCATGGCCTGGACGCACTTGTCGAGGACGACGAGTTTGCTGTTGGCGACGGTGTAGAGCTGGCTGCCGCCGTTGCCGCAGGTGTTGATCTGCAGGTTGGTGCCGTTGGCGTTGCTGCCGCCTGCGGTGGCGATGCACGTGCCGCCGTTGCCGGTGATCTGTGCGGGGGCGGTGTAGGAGGCGAGTTTGCCCTCGCTGTTCCAGGTCAGCGCGGAGGTCCCCGTGCCGGGGACGCCGGTGCGGATGGCGGTGGTGTTGCCGGCCGCGTCGTACTGGGTGGCTCCGTTGGCGGTCGTGGTGGCGCCGGTCTTGACAGTGGATCCGAGCAGGGCGTGGGCGCCGCCGGTGCCGCCACCGGTGTTGGCCGCGGTGGTCGGCGTGTTGACGGTGCCAGGGACCGGGAACTGCTGGGTGGTGGTGACGTCCTTGGCGGGGTCGCCGTACTGGTCGTGCTGGATCAGGGAGGTGCGGTTGCCGGTCAGGTCGTAGGTGTACTCCTGCCAGTAAGGGCTGGCGCCGCCAACGGTGGTCTTCGCCGGTGCCACCGCGCCGCTGGTGGGTGTGGTGTTGGCGCAGGCGCCCTGGTCGAGGGTCTTGTGCTCGAGCGGGTCCGGGGTGGTGATGCCGCCGGTGTCGGTCCAGGCGGTGGTGAGGCGGCCGAGGTAGTCGTAGGTGAAGCACTGCCGGTCGGTCGCGGCGGGGTTGTTGTCGGGGATGTCGGTGATCGAGGTGATCGAACCGACGGGGTCGTAGGTGTAGTTGGTCTGCTGGACCGCCCCAAGGGTTGAGGTCTGCTTGTCGAGGAACTGGCCGCGGACGCGGCCGGTGGCCTGGTCGTAGTCCGTGGTGGCGACGACCTCGCTGCCCCACGGGTTGACGGTCGAGCGCATCGGGCGGCCGTAGGCGTCGTACGAGGTCTGGACGTCGTAGGTGGTGGCGCCGGCGTAGGAGAACATCTGGCCGTAGCTGTTGTTCGAGTACGCGAGTTCCTCGTACGGCAGACCGCCGGTGGCGGGAAGAGCGACTTCCTCGGGGGTGCCGGTGATCTGGTCGTAGGTGGTCGATGTGGTGTAGGTATAGGTGCCGGAGGCGAGGCCTGCCTCGGCCCCGGGGATGGTCAGGGTGGTGCCGGTCGGGCGGTAGCCGTTGTCATAGCCGGTGACGGCGGACGTGTACGCCTGACCTCCGCTGCTGCCGCCGACATAGCGGGTGGAGGAGCTCGGTTTGCCCTTCATCACCGTGTCGAAAGCCCACGAGGCGAGCTGGTTGGCTGGTGCGACGGCCCCTTGGTAGAGGCCGACTTTCCGGCCGATCAGATCGTAGGTGTTGGTGAGCGTCCGGCCGCGGGCATCGGTAGTGGTGGACAGACGAGATGCGGCGTCGTAGGTGCGGGTGGATGTGCCTGTGTCCGGGTCGGTGGCGCTTGTCTGGCGCCCGCGCAGGTCGTACGTGTATGTCCAAGTGTTGCCCGCGGCGTCGGTGAGGCCGGCGAGCCGACCGGTCGGTGTGAAGCTGTAGCGGGTCACCGCCGCATCGGAAGCCTGCCCGGTGGCTGCAGTCGTGCGGTACCGCCACGCCTCGATGGTGTGGCCGCGGGCGTCTGTCAGGGTGGTGCTTGGCCAGGCGCCCTGCGGGGGGACCACGTCGGTGCGGTCCACACCGGGATAGGAGGTGGTCGTCTGCTTCTGCAAGACACCCCGGGACCAGAACGCCGAGGTGACCGTCCGGCCGAGGCCGTCGAAAGTCAGGCGCGTCTGGGCCGGGATATCGCTGTCCGGGGCGCTGACCAGCGTCGTCGAGGGGCCGGAGTCCTTGTTGTACCAGGGCGCGCTGGAGGCCCAGGCCCGGCCCTGCGAGTCGTACTGGGTGTCAGTGATCAGCCGGCCGGTGTAGCCGGGGCCTGCCGGCGTGGACTGGATCTGGCGGGTGCGGGCGAAGCCGTCGAGCAGCGTGATCTGTCGCGTGTAGACGGGGGTGTTGGCGTCGAAAGTGAGGGTGGAGGAGGTAGTGGTCGACGGGACGCCGGTGGTGTTGGAGACGTTGTAGCTGAACGTCAGGTTGGCGTTCGGTTTGAGCTCCGAGGTCCGGCCGGGGTACCAGACCGCGGTCGGACGCCCGAGTCCGTCGTAGGTTTCCGTGGTCACCTTGTCATTGGCGTCCTTGACCTTCAGCACCAAGGATCGTCGACTGTCGATGGTGGTGACGATGTCCCAGTTCGCGTTCGCCGTACCAGGGATAGGCGTCGATGCTGTGACGGTGGTGGGAAGTTCGCCGGCAGCGGATGACGCGTACGTTGTCGTGCTGGTCGAGCCGCTGGGGTGTTGAGCGTCGATGCTGTTCGGGTTGGTGCTGGAGACGGTCCTGCCGTAGGTGTCGAACGCCTGGGTACCCACAGTCGTAAAGATCGGTGCGCCGGCGTTGTCGTACTGGTCGAGGATCTGATTGGCAGTCTGGTCAGCTGTCGCAGCTGACTGCTTGTAGGGCTTTCCATCGTAGAAGGACCGTTGCCGGGAGACGGTATTGGTGGCCGTGGCCGGGGCGGTGCAGGCGTCGAGACCGGAGACGATCAGGCTCTCGGCGGCAAGGTCAATGCGCTGGGGATCTGGTCCGATGGCATAGTCCGTGCGGGTGCACAGGTCCTGCAGGCCGTCGGCTTGGTTGAGCGCGGTGACCGGCCGGTTTCCGTGGTTTTCGTCACCAGCGGTGGTGCTGGTGACAGCCTGCCAGCTTCCGTCGGCCTTGCGGGCTCGGTTGGTCGTGCTGTTGACGGTGGCCGGGTAGCGGGCAATGAGGTCTGGAAGGCCGCTGCCGCGCGGCTGGGTCGCGGTGGTCCACTCCCGGGCCGCGCTGTTGACGACCTGTGCCATGGCCTTACCGGTCGTCAGATCGATCGTCTCGGTCTGCAGGACCCGGCCGGAGAGCCATTCGACGTCGGTGACGCTTCGGCCGAGGGCATCGGTGAGGCGGGGCACGGTCCGCTGGGCACCGCTCTTGAGGACGTCACCGTCCATGCCCTGCCGGTAGGTGGTGACGGTCCGCGTTTTGGGACTGTCGTTGCCGCTGCCGACCGTGACGGTCACTGTGGCGAAGCCGCGGAAGTCGTTCCAGGTACGAGCCTTGGGGTCGGTGAACTGGCTGTCGTCGCGGTGCCAGGCCGCAGGACCGTAGTCGTAGCTGGTGATCCTGGCAGGGGCGCCGGTGGCGAAGTCGTTCTCGGTGAGCGAGCGGACGGTGTAGTGGTTGAACCAGTCGAAGATGGGGTCGGCACCGGCGACGGACCCGGGTACGGACCAGCGCACCGGGTAGCAGGCGCGGGTGTTGTCGTCCTCGGCCGTCGGCATCACATGGTTGACGCGGGAGCAGTCGCGGTCGTTGTAGTCAACGTTGAGGACGCCGCCGGTCTCGTTGCGGATCTGCTGGATGCGCGGCCGATTCATCCGCGGCGGTGCCGGGACGAGGTCCGATCCGTCGACCCGGTTCGCCAGCATGACCGGGACGAACGACACCGCCGGGGTGCTGACGTTCGGCGTGGCGGTCTTACCGGTGCGCTGCACCGAGTCGAGCCACAGGACGCGCTGGCTGAGGGCGTCCTTGGGGTCGCTGGTGACGTCCAGGGGGTCGCGGAAGGAGTGCTTCAGCTCGTAGGAGTCGACGTCCTGCCAGGCGTTGTTGACCCGGACCTGGGTGGTGACCGATGTCAGGCGCTTGGTGGTGAAGTACGTGGGGCCCGAAACGGTGCAGGTGCCGGTGTCCTTGCACTCCTGGTCCACCGGTACGTCCGGCCAGTTGTTCTTGTTCGCGACGGAGCGGTTCGCCGGGTCGCAGGCGGAGCCGGTCGCGAGGCAGCGCTCGGCGGTAATGAAGGCGACCCGGGCCGCGGGCTGGAGGGCCCCCTTCGCCGCGACCTGGTCGGCGAGGCGCTGGCCGTAGTCGATGCGAGAGAGCGTGTTCGCCCGGGCGTACGACGTCAGCGTTCCGTTGCCGTTGTTCTGGCCGGCGCCGCGGGAGTAGTAGTTCGTCTCCGGCGCCCAGGTGTAGGTGATCAGGTTTCCGTGGGCGTCCACGACGTAGTCGAGGGACAGGCGCTGCCACATCTGGCACCAGGAGGCCTTGCCCTTGGCCGCGTCGTAGCACGGGTCGCCGCTGTTGGGGGCGTAGACCGGCACGGTGGACGCGGACTTGGTGGCGGGGTCGCTCCTGTCACCACCGGGCAGGTGGTTGAGCCCGAAGTAGTACACCGTGCCGGAGGTGTCGGTGACCTTGGCGTAGGCGCCGTTGTAGGTGCCGTTGCCGCCGGCAGGGTCCGCACCGAACTCGATCCGGGTGCCGTCGTCGTTCTTCAGACGCCATACACCGGTCGCCTCGTCGGACGCGGCCGGCGCTTTCGACTCGCGCACCAGCGGCCCGGCGTGCGAACCCATGGACAGCGTGGCGTTGAACCCGCCCCAGCACAGATCCCCGGACTTGGCGATGCCATCCTTGTCGCACGGGGTGTAACTGCGCTCGATGAAACCGGGGTTGAAGTCCCAGCCGTCACCGATCCAGGACGCCTGGGCGTTGGTGGCCGACGTCTTCCCGTCCACAGACGACGAGTTGTACCCGAGGGACACCTGCGGTGCAGCGCCGCCGAGCGCCGGCGGGACCTCGACGTTGTAGCTGTAGGTGAGCGAGCCGGAGGAGTTGCCGGCCGCCCAACCGGAGGAGCTCGACAGGCTGGTGGCCTGGTACGTCCCGCCGCCGCCGGAAGCGCCGGTCTCCGCACCGAGGAGCACGGCTCCGGCCCCGGTGATCGTCGTCGAGGTGCCGGACAGCGCGGCCTCGACCGCTCCACCGGCCCCCGGCGAGGGCTGCGTGCCGGTGTGTTCCGCAGGGAGTTCCAGGTCGGCGACCAGGCGCTTCGAAGTGGGGTCGTAGGCGGTGGCCACCGGGGTGCGGATCAGGCAGGACGGCACCTGCGGGGTGGTCAGCGCGCACGACGGCATCGTGACCAGCCGGCCGCGGGAGGCGAAGTCGCCGACCGTTCCGCTCGCCGAATCCAGCGCCGCGACATCGACGGCGACCTTGACCGCCTTCGACGCGCCGTCGCCTGCCGGGGCCGGTTCGCTGGCTGCGGGCGCGGTGGCACTCAGGGAGAGCAGGAGACCGTTCACCCGGGCGGCGTCCGCGGTCTTCGTATCGGCTTGAACGACTGTTACCGCGTCCGGGGCGGAGCCCTGCTCGGGGGCGCTGACCCAGACCGGGAGCGTCCCCGCCTGTGAAGGCGCGCTTGTCAGGCCCGCCGTTGCGCTCTTCTGTTCGACGGGGGTCCGGGCGGGGGCGGTGTTGGAGGCCGCCGGGACGGGGTAGTGCGGAGCGGTCTCGGACGGCTTCGGTGTCGGGGTGGCGTTGACCGACGGGGTCTGCGGCAGCGGGGTGTTGGGAGGTGACCACACCCGGGTGAAGTCGGGCTCCGCCGCGATGGCCTGGGAGACGACAGGTCCCAGCAGTGATGAGGTCAGGGCCAGCACCGCGGCGCAGGCTATGCGCCTGCTCACCGGTGGTGATCCGTTTCTTCTGCGAATTGGCATTGGTTGTCCTTTAGCTGACGTTGAGTTAACTAAAGCGCCTCTGTTCAGGGCTGGTGGATTCTATGGGAGGGCTTGAAAGTTGATCCCTTCGTATCGAGAACACGGTGACTGTGATGTGCGTCACTTTGCTGGGGCGGGGTGCCTATGGCAGTCGATGGGGGATATTTCGGAAAAAAAGTCGTTGACGACTTGTCCGGTCCCCTGAGACCGTCCGCCTGGCCTCTGCGCGTCCGGCGTCGAGGGTTCAAACCGGGGAAGATGCCATGGATGCTCCAGGTAGGGATATGACTGACAGTCGACTATCGTTCGAGCGGGCCGCCAAGCCGCGACCCGCTGGACTCCGCTTCTCGTCGCTGGCAGCGATGCTGGCGCTCACGGTGACGCTGCCCGGCCTCGCGTCGCTTCCCGCCGCAGCCGACGCGGCCACCGACCCCTGGCAAGCCGCGCAGGAAGCCGTCACAGCAGGGGACGCCAAGCACGCAGGGGAGTTGCTGGATCCCAGGCCCGCCGAACTAGCCCTCGCCGAGGCCAAGAAGACCGGCAAGGACATCCCGGTCCCCTCGCTGACGGACGAGTTCAGCACCACGGTCGCCACACCCTCCGGCAGGCTCCGCCAGGAACGGAACCTGAACGCCCAGCGCGTGAAGCGCGCCGACGGCTCGTGGACGGCGCTGGACGACACACTGCTCAAGCGCACCGACGGCACCCTCGTTCCGGCGGCAGCGAGTGAAAACCTCGTCATCTCGGGCGGTGGCAACAGCACGCTGGCGACCATGACGACCAAGGACGGCAAGCAATTCGCCGTCGGCTCGCCGTTCCCGGGGCCCTTGCCGGCTCCGACGGTGAGCGGCAACAGCGCCTTGTACGCGTCGGTGGCACCGGATACGGACCTGAAGGTGACCGCGACCCGGTTCGGCGGCTACAGCACCGTGCTGATCCTGCACACGGCCGCCGCCGCCTCGAACCCGGCGGTACGCTCGCTCACCTTCCCCACCAGCACCAAGGGCGTGGAGCTGTCCACCAACGAGGACGGGAGCCTGAAGGCGGTCAGCGAAGGCAAGGAGGTCTTCACTGCCCCCAAGCCGCAGATGTGGTCGGCCGCAGCACCGGTGTCCGGGGGCACCGCGCCGACGCAGGCACCCACAGCAGTGAAGGCGTCGTTCGCCACCCAGTCCTCGGCGACGGCGCCCAGCCCGTCAAGCTCGCCGGCGGAGGGCGGCGGCTCCGGCCAGGCCACCGGGCAGGCATCGGACACATCGAGCACGACGGACGGCCCCGGGGCCGGGGCCACGGTCGCCGATATTCCCGTGACGACAGGAACGGGTGCGAACGGTGGTGGGAGCATCGTCCTGTCGCCCAGCCCGGAACTCCTGGACGGCCCGAACACCAGTTACCCGATCTACGTCGACCCAACGTGGTCGAACGACGCCCGGGGCAAGAGCCACCACGCCTGGGTCCAATCCGCATACTCGACCGGTAACTTCGACCGCACCGGCCCGGCCGGCCTCGACCATCCTGGTGTCGGCTACCAGGGCTGGGAAACCACCAAGGGCATCGAACGGGCACTGTACGAGTTCAACCTGAACGGCTACCTGCCCGACACCGCCATCAACTACGCCAACCTGCGTGTTTGGCAGTACGTGTCCGCCGACCACTCGTGCACCACTCCGTACCCGGTGAGCGCCTACCGCGCCGCAGCCTTCGACAGCAGCATCTCCTGGGGCACCCACCACATCTTCGAATTCCTCGAAGGCAAGGACGTCCCCGGCAATGGAGGCAATGACGCCTGCATGGCTGGCGTCCCCATCGATTTCAACGTCACCAGTGCGATGCGCAACGCCCTTGCAGACACCGGCACACCCCTGGCGTTCGCCCTCATGGGTCGGGAGGGGACCGGTGACAGGATGGCGTTCAAGCGCCTCGCCTACGACGCCGTCCTGTCGACCGAGTTCGACCACGTGCCGCTCCAGCCGGGCGACCCTCGCGCCCTGCCGGCCCCGCGCAGCGTCACCCGAGGCGAGAGCGACGCCTGCGGTGACGGGACGGTCTCCTCGTTCCGCTGGGTGACCGACACGACGGTCAACCTGACCTCGGTCGTCAGCAGCCACAACCAGAGCCAGCTCACCGAGTACGCCAACATCTGGGACGACTCCCTCCCCGGCGCGCCCAGCGTCAGCAACGGCTGGTCGGGCTTCGTCCCCAACGGCAGCCGCGCCTCCTACACCGTCCCCCGCTTCACCCTGCAGGACGGGCACTACTACAGCTGGGCCACCCAGGGCGACGACGGCCTCCTGCGCGGCCCCGCCACGCCCGCCTGCCACTTCGCCGTCGATACCACCCCGCCCGTCGCGGCCTTCGGCACCTTCACCGACCCCAACAAGCAGTTCCCACCGTCCGGCAACGGCCAGACCACCAACCTGCGCCTCGGCGACGAAGGGTCGATCCCGTTCACGGCCTACGACCCCAACCCCTCCGGCAGGCTCGCCTCGGGCGTCGTCTGCGTCCGCTACGGCTACGACCCGCAGCTCGCCGACCACAAGCAGGACTGCGCCCCGGCTGGCAGCACTCTGAACGTCGCCGAGATCAGGACCAAGCCCTCGCACTGGGGCACCAACATCCTCTATGCCCAGGTCTTCGACGACGCCGGCAATGCCTCGCAGACCATGTCGTACGCCTTCTACGTCCCCTGGGCGCCGGGCCCGGTCGCCTTCGGCGACACCACCGGCGACGCCAACCCCGACATCCTGGTCCCGGACAGTGCCGGCAACCTGATCACCCACGGCCGTGCCGCCGATCCGAGCAGCACCGACGTCCCCCCGACCGGGACCGCGATCCCCGCCAACCAGGCACCCGAGGTCAGCGACGGCCGGACGTGGAAGGACTTCAAGGTCACCCACCGGGGCTCCCGCGATCCGGGCAGGAACACCGATGACTTGTTCGTCCATCGCGACGGCGGTGACCAGCTCTACTACTACGCCAACTTGAAGGAGGACCCGGGCCACTTCAACCTGAACGACGTCAAGTCGCTTAACCCTCCGACCTGCTCGGGAGGCGACGCCACCTGCCCTGTGCAGGGTCAGAGATGGGCTCTCATCACCCAGATCACCCCGATCGGCTCGGCCAAGGACACCCGCACCCCCAGCCGTCAGGTCAAGGACGCCACCGGCTTCCTCGCTGTGGAAGACAAGAAGCTCTGGTACTACTCGTTCAAGTCCAACCAGACCCTGCGTGCGCCGACCCTGGTCGCCGCCGAAGGCTGGGACAACCTCGACCTGATGGTCCCGGGCAACACCCTCGCCGTCGATCCCGCCGGTACCACCCCGGTGACCCCGGCCCTGTGGGCGCGTGCCCGCACCGCCACGACCGAACGGGCCGTAGGAGACATCCTCCAGTACGCCCTCACCACCGAGACCCGAGTCGACGGCACCGGCGAGTACACCGTCGTCACCGCCGTCACCCCGGCCAGCGCCTTCAAGATCGGCGCCGGAGTCACCCCGAGCGACTTCCCGACCGTCGGCTCGGACGGTGACGTGACCGGCGACGGCGTGCCCGACCTGTGGGCCCTGGACAGCTCCGGCAAGCTCCACGCCTGGCCCGGCGCACTCACCGGCAAGACGGTCACCGGCCTTGGCACCGACCACTACCGCGGCAACACCCAGGCGCCGGCCGCCCAGTGGAAGCTCCAGGGCAACACCAGCTCCCTCAACGCCGACCCGGCCGTCACTTACAACGCGACCGCCACCGACCTCGCCTTCGCGGACGACACCGTCGACGGTCGCGCCACGAAGGCCGCGGTCTTCAACGGTACGACCTCGGCCATGACCACGGACAAGCCGGCCGTCGACACCCGCAAGAGCTTCACCATCAGCACCTGGGCGAAGTCCAACGGCAGCGGCCAGATCGTCGCCAGCCAGAACACCGCCCACGCCAGCAGCTTCCTCCTCTGGAGCGAAGGCACCGGAGGTGCCTGGCGCTTCGCTCTCGCGCACGGTGACGACAACACCTGGCCCTACGAGTTCACCAACATCAGCAACAGCGCCGCCCTGGTCCAGAACGGCGCCTGGACCCGCCTGACCGCCAGCTACAACGCCGACACCGGCCAGATGAACCTCTACGTCAACGGCACCCTCGCAGGCAGCGCCTTCCACAACGCGGCCACCAGCCCCGCCCCTAGCGGCGGCCTGGTCCTCGGCCGCTTCCAGTACCAGGGTCAGCCGAGCGCCAGCTTCAATGGCAGCATCACCAACTTCGCCGTCTACACCAGCGCCGTCAACCCGCCGACCGCGGCCATGGCGATTCGCCACGCCGCGAGCAACAACTGCCTCGACGTCCCTTACAACGACACCAGCCAGGGACTCGAGATCGTCCCCTGCAACAACACCGCCGCCCAGAGCCTGACCGTCGACTCCACCAATGCCTCCATCAGCCTGCGCGGCATGTGCCTCGACATCACCGGAGGCAGCGCCGCCAACGGAGCCGGCATTGGCCTCGGGCCCTGCAACCCCGGCGCCTCGAACCAGGTCTGGCTCCCCAGGGCCGACGGAAGCCTCTACAACCCGGCGACCGGCCACTGCCTCGACCTGCCCAACAACGACACCACCCCCGGCAGCCGACTCGCCGCCTTCACCTGCAACGGCACACCCGCTCAGACCTGGAGCTTCCCCGCCCTCAGGACCCCGCCCCTGCCGGTCAACCCCTGACCGCACACAACCCGCCGGGGCCCGCGACGCAACACAGCGCCGTGGGCCCCGGCGTTTGAAAGACGAAATGATCCCGGCCGAGCTACCCCAGCGACCGGACGGGCTGCCTCCGAGGCTTTCGAACCGGAATTGGTCCGTGAGGGGTTCAACCGGGCTGGCCACACGTATGCCGCGCACGCCCACGACCCATCGATAGGAGCGACGGCGCACCGTGCCGATCGCGGTGCGGCATGACCTGCTCACCGGCGCTAGGGACCTCGACCTACCGCCGTCAGAAGCACCTGGAAGCTCTCCTGGCACGGCGGCCGGGGCTCCCGTTCGGCATCCTCGTCGACGTGCATGTCCACGCAGTCGCCGGCCATCCACGTTTGAACCGCGAGGGCCACTTGGCCTTCAGCAAGCGCTCCGGCGAACTCGGCGTCATCGCCGGCGACGACCTCGCTGACCGTCGCAGACCTGCTCGACGACGACGGCTACGGCTGGTGCAGCAAGGCACGGCAGCTGCGGCCGACCAGGCCAACACCTACGCCAACCGGGCCGGGGCATCCTCCGACAGAGCCAAGCAGGCCGCCACCTCCGCTCGCCGCGATGCACCTGTTCCGCCACCGCGGCCGCCTCGCTCGCCCACCAGAAGCTGACACTGCTGCGGCGCGAGCGAGACGACCTCCGCCAACACCTCGACATCTACGCGGACCACATCCGGCGTCTGACCGAGGACAACGCCGCCCTGCGGCAGGAACTGGAGAGCCGGAGCGGCGTCACCGTTCTGTCGCAGCGACGCCTGTCGGTGTACACGGGTAAGTGCTCAGCCGCGTACTGCTGAACGTGCTCACCGTGCCGGTTCGGCGGGAGCCTTCTCTCACCGTGCGGTTGCCCGGCGCTGAGTGGCGCAGATCAGTACGGAGACCAGGGCCGCCAGGTCGAGGGCGCCGTCCGGGTCGTCCGCGTAGCGGGTCGTCTGCAGCGGCCCCACTTCGTCCAGGCGTACTCCTTCCGTCTCCAGGACGTGGGCGAGAACCAGTAGCGCCAGGCGGGCGTTGCCGTCCGGGTAGGGATGGAAGAAGGCGATGTCGAGGTACGCCCGGGCCGCGCGGGCCGACAGGGGGACCGACGGGTCGGTGCTCTGCTGCAGGCAGCCGGCGAAGTCCTCCCAGGTGTGGGGCGTGATCCCGTATCGTTCCCGGCCGTCCTTGGCAAAGGCGTCGCTCTGGCGCAGACGCACCTCGTTCACTCCGAGGACCAGCTTCTGCCAGCCGGCGAGAAGGGCCGGGGTGAGCGGCTCTCCCTGCGAGGCCGCGGCGCGGGACAGGGCCATCGCGGCAAGCAGCCGGTCGGCGCGGTCCGGGTCGCGGAGACGGACCGGACCGTCGAACCAGGCGGCAAGTCCGTCGACGGCCGGGCGCGCCGGTGCCGAGCTCACGCTCGCGGCCGAGGACCAGTCGACCTGCTCCCTGACCTTGCATCACGTGGCCAGCGCGTCGTCACTCACGGTAGAATCCGCGGCCGGTCAGGCGAATCGCCAGGTCCTCTCCCACCGCGTCGACCAGGGTCGGGGCGGGCGCGACGTGGCTCTTGAACCGGCCGCCGATCGCGGCCTCCACCGCTTTCTGCGCCTCTTCCAGTCCCAGGCCGGTGGAGGTGAGGAACCAGGTCAGCGTCGTCTCGCAGATCCCGTACCAGGACGACTCGGCGCGGGTGCTGTTGACGACCGCGGTGACCAGGCGGGTCACCGCGCGTTCCAGATGCCAGCTGCGGTCCTCGGCGTCCGCGCCGGGAAGCGGTGCGAGCTGCTCGAAGCGCTCGGCCATGTCCTCCAGCCAGTCACGCCACTCCAGCAGACAGGTCACGACGCGTTCGGCGGTCTCCTCCGCTTCCCCGACCGAGTGCGAATCGCAGCACCAGGTCTCGACGGGACCGCCGTGGTGGTTCGAATGGTCCCAGCCGCAGGCCCACCGGCCATAACGGGACACCAGGAGCACGGTGACCTCGTCGATGAACCGAAATCCCGCCATCCGCTCGGCACCGATGGGAGGCACCCTCGGAACGAGCAGCGCCGTCAGCCGCGCCGCCTCGTCGTCGTCCCAGTCGAAAGCGTTCCGGTCGGGGTCGGCAGCGGACCACGGCAGGTCCCAGGCTCGTTCGCGGTGGATGGACGTGGCGTACCTCCGAGGTGGGACATGACGGAACAACTGATCGATCATGCCGACCGGGTCGAGACCTGTCACCCCAATTTGTTGGCCATCGACCTGCGTCTCCCGCTGTCCGGCTGCCTTCACCCAGCCGGGCACATTCACGTGTACCTGTCTGAGCACTTACCCGGCTCTGGCAAGATTTTCGTAGCCGGAGATCGTCTTGGTTCGGTGGGTGCTCGAACCGCGTTGCGGTCTGCCGTTCCACTGGCCTGGATGGTCGCACGGCTACTGAACCGGACCAGCCAGCGTTTCGATCGACAGCGGCGGGCAGCTCTCCTCTGTCCGGGTAAGGCTTGCCAGCTCTTTCGAGGGTTCGTCACCATCTCGAAGGGCCACGACGTATGCCCTTGCATCCCGCAGACTCAGCCGCGGGGCCTGCTTCCGCAGGTGGCTCATCGCGGCCACCACCCCGGCGGAGTGCATCAGTGCGCGAACGGACAAGGCCAGTGGGTCAGGCGGTCGGATGCCCTTGATCTGCTGGAGGTAGAGCTCCTCCCAGTTCTCGGCTATCCACGTGGTAGCGGGGACGTGGTGGATGCTGCCGTCGTGCCGGTCCACCAGGTAAGGGCCGCTACCAACGAGGCTGTCGCGAACATCACGGGTGCGGGCGTACTCCGCCGAGTTCCAGAAGACGAGCCAGCCGACCGTATGCTCCTCCACGTCGCAGACCGCGAGCTCGCGGAGCGGTCCTGCCCACGTCAGCCGCTCTCGGGCCAGCAGGGACTCGACAAGCTCGACGGCGCGTTCCTTGGAAATCACGCTTCCATCATTCACCGCAGGTCAATCGGGTTTCGGGGGGCGTGGCCGCGCCCGCGTCGAGATCTCAGACGCGGTCTTCAGGCCGTGTAGCGGCGGCGGAGGAGCGGCACTCCGGCACGTCCTGCCATGATGCGCTTCTGTAGCTTCACGTCGGTGATGCGGCCTTCGTTGACGCCGGAGTTGTAGTGCGTTGTGATCCCCTGGCGGACCGCGTGCTTGTCTTCGCGTAGGGCAATGGCCATCCCGGCGAGAGGCGGCAGTCCGCTGGTAGTGAGCTGGTCGAGCCAGCCCGGGAGGGGTGTGCCGTCGCGGGCGTCGAGCATGGCGGCGAACTGGCGGACCAGGTCGTGGGTGCGGTGGAGTTCCGGGCAGTGATCGAGCAGTCGGCGCAGGCGCTGGCCGGTCTGGAGGCTGTGCCGGTGGGGTGCGGTGATGATCCAGCGTGCGGCTTCGCGTGGGGACGGCGGCCGTTCGCGCGGCTCGTCCAGCGGTAGCCCGCGCCGCAGGGGTGCGAGGGCCATCTTCACGCGCTGGTAGTGGCCCAGGTAGCCCTTGCCGAGGAGTTCCTGGTGCAGGGTCTTCGCGCTGTGCTCGTCTTCGTCCCAGCGTTGTTGCAGGTAGTCGAGGTATGGGTCCAGGGCGGAAGGGCGTCGGGGAGCCCGGCGCATTACCTCGTGCCAGGTGCGGGCCCGGGCGTACTTGCGCACCGTGCGGCGGTCAAGCCCGAGCTCTCGGGCCACGGCACTGTAGGGACGGCCGGTACCGGTGAGCGCGTGCACGGCCTCGAACAGTCGCTGGGCATGACGGCCGGCCGCAGTGTCCGCCGGGACGGGACCCGCTGCCGCTTCGTCGGTGGGCTCTGACCCGGCCGGTTCAGCGGCCGGCAGTGCGGCGGGCAGGCAGCTGCGGTGGGCAGCGACGACTTCCTGAACGCGCCGGGACAGGCCTTGCCACAGGTGGAAGCGGTCGCTGACCTGGACAGCGTCGGGGGCGCCGGCAGCGATGCCCTGCCGGTAGGTGAGTGAGCCGTCGCGGCAGGCGATCTCAACACCGGGATGCTCACGGAGCCAGCGGCTCAGCTGTTCGGCGTCCCGTCCCTCCCAGAGGGTCAGCGGAAGCCGTGTCGTGGCGTCGACCAGGAGTGTGCCGTAGGTGTCGCCGTACAGCGCGAAGTCGTCCACCCCCAGCACCCGGGGTGTGACCAGCGGCGGCAGTGGCACCCGCATCAGCTGGGTGAGCACGGTGCACCGCGAGAGCGCGACGCCCAGGACGCTCAGCATCCGGGCGCCACCCCGGCCGGCCAGCACCACGCCGACGGCCTCGACCAGGTGCTGCAACAGCGGGGTTCGCCGCTGGTAGCGCACGGTCAGCCCTGGCACCTGCTCGGCGAAGGTCACCTTCGGGCAGGCCGGGTTCTCGCAGTACAAGCGGCGTACGGATAAGTCGATTCGGAGGGGTCGGCCGCCGAGCGCGACATCGGCGAGATGCCGCGCGTAACGGCTGTGGCACCACTCACTGAGTTCGCCGCATCCAGTACACGCCGCTGGAACACCGGACCGTGTGCGGGCGCGGACCGCCACGACAGAATCGGAAACCTCAACCGAGACAACCAGAACATTGGCTAACTGCGGTAACAGCATGGCTAGTTCAACAGGACACAGCCAGATGCTGCCCACTGGCAAACCAGTCGACCGCCGCCCCGAGATGATCTCCGGCTACGAAAATCTTGCCAGAGCCACTTACCCGTGTACGCCGATAACGCCCTCCCCAGTGATCGCTCGGCCGTCCCCAGTCGGTAGGAGTCGGCCGGACCAACGAGTGGACTCCGCGGACCATCGTTCTGAGGAACGGGCAGACACGCTACCGGCCGAGCCGCTGGAAGTCGCCGAAGTCGCAATCGCCCGTCGTTGCGGCGGTGCCACGGTGTCAAGCCGGCGGTGGGGAATACGCTCCTCTCGGCCGATGTCAGCTGCGCGAAAGCGCCGGCGGAGGTCTTTGGGCCCTCGCCGGCGCCTGAGCGGTGCACACAATTCCATACAGAGTGGAGCACTCAGATCAGTACTCGGACAGGAGGGGTCACGTGTTCATCGGTTCCAGGGCGCCGGCCTGCAGGAAGGCCGCGATCAACTGGTCCGCGACGGCTTCGTCGCCGAGAGCTTCAGCAGCCTCCCGACGTGTCACCTCACGCCCACTCAGAAGGAGCGTGACGCTGGGCAGCGCTGCTTGGGGCAACACCAGCTTGGCACCGGGAACCTGCACCGCGACTCGCTCGTCGTCAAGAGACGTCGTGGACCATCGGAGACCGGCACGTCGGCGGACCGATGAAATATTCGAGGGCGTTGCTATACCGAGCGCCGTTACCGCCATTTTGGGCCCGTCAATCCCGAGACCATTTGCGGCGGATTCCTGGACAACTTCCACGAGAGACGGAGCGCTTATCTCCGAAGCCCCATCGACTACCTTCGTCAGTGCGGTGGAAATTTCATCGAGTATCTCCTGGTCCGATCCCATCCGGAAGAGAGATGATTCCCGGCGGAACCAGTCGTCCTGAGCCGCAAGAATATCCATTACATGAATCAGGACGTCTTTGCGCGTGACTGGATCAACGGAGATTGTGAGGTGGAACGAGTGGCCCTCTTGAGCGGAGGCAGAGTGCATCCAACCCCGGGGAAGATAGAGGACATCGCCTGCAGAAAGCGTGATCGCTGTCGGGTTCACCGCCTGGGATTCAATTTCGGCAGCCTGACTGTCTGAAAGATAGCGCCACGACTCGCGCATGGTAGGCGCAGGGATCACCGGCGGGGAAATGTTCCAGACCTTCGACCCCTCGATCTGTATGACAAAGACGTCGTGATGATCATAATGCGGGCTCAGGCCTTGGGATCCAGCCGGAGTCAGGTATGCATTTATAGCAACCGGACAGTGGAGCTCCTCGGCCAGCTTGCGGGCGAAGCTCCCGCATTTCCGGTTGACCTGGTGAAGGCGATTTGCAACGAGTGTATACCCGTGGCTGATGGCCGCGATGACCTTCGCGCCGTCTATCTGTGCAGATGAGCCAGCTACTGTGTATCGATCGCCTGCAAGAGGGGTTCCGTCTTTTATCAAGCGCATGTCGGATCCGCTGAAGGCGGAAGGCCCGCTGATCAATTCGTCGAATTCCGCCAGGCTGATGAGACCTGACGGATTTGCTGCTCGGGCGACCTTGTAGTGACCGCCGGCGACTATCTGGAGGAATTCCTGGAGGTCTATGCCGATGAGTGCTTCCAGAGTGCTTCCGGTCGAGTTGCTGCCCGTCATGCAATTTCCTTTTCCGAGGTCGGTCCGACACGAATGCTACGACTCAGGCTTGCGCCCGTGGCAACAACTCCCATAAAACCCGCAAGAACGACGAGGCCGACCGTTGCACCGAAAGCCGCTACGGCATATCCAGCTAGCAAATTTCCGAGCGGCGCCGGCGTATTTCCAATGAGTGCGCTAGCGCTCTCGACGCGCCCGCGAAGATGATCGGGAATCGCCCTCATTCGGGCTGCCCCCAGAGAAATGCTCGCAAATGCCGCCACTACAGAAATAGGAGGCATAAAGACTGCGCAAAGCAGCGGACTCGGCGCGAAGGCGATGCCGGCGAGACAGATAGCGATTACCCAGCGAGCCGCAAGCATCATCTGTGACACGGAGACCTTGGGTACGATCTTCGGTGCGATCAAGGCGCCGGCAAGACCTCCGACTCCTAGAGCTCCGAGCGTCCATCCGACAATATTTGGCGACGCGCCCACGTCCTGCAACCGAACCACGGCCGCCAGGGGGAATCCCGTGCCAACTATGTTGCTTCCGGCCACCACGACCGCACACCACAGATAGAACGGGTTCATTCGAAGCCAGGACATCCCCTCGGCCAGCTCGAACCGCATCTTGCGGCGAGGGGAAGCCTGCTCCGCACGCAGGGGGGCATTAATGAAGAACACAGTCGCCACGGATATCGCGTAGGTTATGGCCGTGAACGCGAAGGGCAGTTCCGGGGAGACGGTGAAGAGAGCTCCTCCGATTGCCGGGCCACTCAGTGTGGCGATTCGAATTCGCAGCTCGTTGCGGGCAAACGCAACAGTAATCTGCTCCTTGGGCACCACCATAGGAAGCGCGGCCTTTTCGGCCAAGCCGAAGAACACCCCTGCAATCCCATCGATGAACATCACGATGATGAGGTGCGGGAAAGTCAAATGGCCAAGCAGGTGTGCAACTGGGACTGTTGCAAAGACGGCGGTTCGTGTTACATCTGCCGTCAGCATCACGAGGCGCCGGTCGAACCGGTCGACTAGAACGCCGGCGTGCAGCTGAAGGAGTGCACCAGGAACAACGGCGGCGAAGAGCGTCACTCCTGCCTTCGCCGCCGAGTGGGTAACGGCGAGGACCAGCATCGGCAGCGCGATGGTGGTAGCTCTCGCACCCAGCATGGCGGCCGACTGGCCCAGCCAGAGCAGGATGAAGTTCCTATTACGGCTGAGAGGGAGGATTTCTGCTGCCGCGTCTTTGGCCGGCCTGTCGATGCTGGTCATTAGGTTCCTAGCGCTATTCCCGCGTCTTATCTAGCCTACGAGCTTCAGCACTCCGAGTCGCAGCAGCGTGCGGGTCACGCTGGTGTTCTCGTGGCCGGGTGCACCCGTGATGAAGGTGTCGGTCTGGCGGGTCTGCTCACCCATGGCCCGGAGTTCTTCGGCAACCGGACGGGGGAACGCGAAGACGCTACCGTTTACCGAGACCTGGACGGTTGGCGCGTCCTGCTCGTCTGACGGCATAAAATCTATATCCGTACGGAAGTCGCGCACCACCAGAGAGCCGGGCGCAAGCTCGTCCACTCGCACCTGGTCCGCGAAGTAGGAGGAGAACTTCGACCCTTCCTTGACCTCAGGTTCCTCCCGCAGCGACTGTATGGCTTTTGCCGCGTCGAGGTCACCGAGATTCTTCGCCAGCGACGAAAGGTTCCGAACCAGTTCTTCGGCGAATCCGTCATTGTCGACGGAAAGGTGCGGGTATCCCCAAAACTCAGGGTTGTCCTGTGTTACCTGCTTTACCAGGTCCTGGAGAAGGTCTGACCACCTGCGGGGACGGACCATCACCGAGAGGTGAATCGAAATTGCATCATTTGCTGCGGCGACGTGCGGGCTGTTGTAGGGGAGATAGAGTACGTCTCCGGGCTCAAGCCGGACCGTTACCGCCGGCTCTCCCAGCTCCTCCAGCTCGAACCACGCCGCATCGCCCTTCCGAACCTCCGGCGGGGACCAGACCTGCCAGTCTTTGGTGCCTTCGAGCTGGATGATAAAGAGATCAACCGAATCGTGGTGCGGGCGGAACCCTCGCCTGCCAGCCGGGGTGACGAAAGCGACTGCGTCGCTCCGGCCGGCGAACTTTTCGCTGAGCATGGAAGTGAGCTGGCGGATGTTCGGCTTGATGTGGTTGAGCGAGTTCCACGTGATCGTGGCACCAGTCTTGAAGTGCTCGATTACGCGCTCGGGGATTACCCGGTCAGCGATGTATTCCCGCTGCACTCGCATCTCGGAGGTGTAGGTACGGCCGTGGACCAGCATTCCGGCCTTCGTAACCGCGATGTGGGGCGGTCGGATCACCTCGGAGTGCAGAAGGTCGTCGAGGTCCCGGGCGGAAAGGATGTCCCGCGCGCGCTCGGTCAGGACACCGCGACGAAGAAGCGGCTTCTTGTTGAAGTACTCCCGGAAGAACTCGTCCTCGTCGCCCACGAGTTCGGAAAAGCTGGGGGTGTAATTCATGGCTGCTCTACCTCCGTATTTTTAGACATGCAGCACCGGGGCGGGAATCGCGTGAATTCCCGCCCCGATGCCCATCAAGATCAGAAGATCTCGTTGCAGGCGCGGAGGACGGTGGCCTCCTGAATCAGCTCGATAGACATATTTCACCCCCTGGAATTATTTGAACTCGCCGGAACAACCCATTTTTCAATGGGTGGCATGGGTGGGGTTGCCGATTAAGGCACGCCAGTGCTGGCGTTGGGCGCGCTCTGGCCGGCTCCTGTGCTAGGCATGGAGCGATCCTCAAAGGATCCCGAGCAAAGCGCCCTTTTTCTTAAACCGCAGTCCCCGATGCGGCTGAAATTAAGAAATGGCAAGCGAACCCAGATGCGAGTGTCGGCTCAGGCTGAAGAGCCGACCCCGCTGAAGAAACTCGTGGAGCTGGAAACGCCCCTGAGTTCGAAGTTGTACTCGCCCATCAAAGCTCCCCCCGGTGCTGTATTGCAGCCTCGACGGAAAGTCACGAATCGGCCGCATGGAGAGTGAACCATCGTATGCAACACGATGAACATGTTACTGGTCAGTAAGAGACGCCCGTCACACTTTGATCCGTCCGGTTCTGCAGTTCCGGGCGAATTCTCCCGACTGGAGGAACGTGAAGCCCCGCTTCCTGCGGGTAGTTTGGTCGCGTCGCCCCTTTGGTGCTCATACTGTCCCCAGCGAGGCGAATATCTGCTCTGTGGGGAGCGGTGGCGTGGTGTGGGGCTCGGCGTCCCAGGCGTCATCGATGGACGCGGCACGCTCGCGCCACCCTCACCGGCCACACCGACAGCGTGTGGTCGGTGGCGTTCAGCCCCGACGGACGCACCCTCGCCACCGCCGGCGCGGACGGTACCGTCCGCCTGTGGCCCCATGTCCCGCTGGACGCCGCGACCAACGCCATCTGCAAGGCTGTTTCACACGACCTCACCGATGAGGAGAGAACGCGATACTTCCCCGATCAGGAGATCGGGCCCGTCTGCCCTGTATGACCCCGGCACCCACCACCACCCGCCAGGCCCCACTGCGGGACAGGCTCGCAGGGCCGAGCCCGAGCAGCGGAGACAGGGGCCGAGAGGCGGGCAGTTCCGGGCCCTGAGTCGGGCGGCCGGTGTCCTGCACGCCGAGTCCGTGGACGGGTTGTGCGGGCAGCTGCCGGACGCTCCGGCGTCCTCGCTCCGGCAGGCCGTGGCCCACGTGCTCGCCGGCACCTGGCCGGCCGCCGCCGGAACGCTCATCGCCTGGCCCGAAGGATCCGGCCACGAGGACCCGGGCCAGGACGACGACAGCGAGGGCGGCGGCGACAACGACGAGGCCATGGAATCCGGCGGCCCCGTACGGGGTGAGGCGCGGCTGCGCGACCTGCCGGGCCAGGTCGTACGGATCGCCACGCTCCGCGAGTTCCACGTCCACGACCGGCAGGCCCTGCTGGCCCGGCGGGCGAGCAGGGTTGGGAGTTGATGCCGGCCGATCAGCTCGACGATGACGACCCGCACGACGTGGTCGGCGCGGTCATGTGGCTCGCGGACCCGCCTGCCGACGTCGACGGGGCGGACGCCCTTACCGAACACAGCCAGGCCTCGCTGCTGCGGCGGAACGAGGGGCACGAGGTCGCCGATTGGAGCGCCGAGCCGGTCGTGGCGGACTTCGGTCCCGGTTGGCGCGCCGCCCGGACCGAGCAGTCTCCTGCAGGCGGCCACGGGGAGGAACTTCCGGACTTCGCCGCGCTCTTCCCCATCGGGGCCCCGCCACTGCGAGGACCCGGAGTGCGAGGACGACCGCTGCGGGTGGAAGCTGACCCCCCATACGGCTGACCTTCTCCACACCGCGCTGTCGCTGCTGGCCGACGAGGCGTACGAGGACGCAGAGGAACTCGGCGACGGACGCCTCGTACCGGATGAGCACGAGGGAAATTGGGGGGTGTTCCCGCGGCTGCCGAAGCTGACCTTCGCCACCGACCTCCAGTGGCGGCGCCGCTTCGCCCGCGCCGCCGACGACCTCGCCGGCGACCTCGCGCACGGAAACTGGCCGCAGCCGACCTGCACCGCCGAGGAACTCGCCCTGCACCTCGCCATCGACGACGCCGGCGACAGCACAGACGAGCTCGACGACACCGTGGCCGACCCGCACAGCACACTGCCGGTCCACCGCGACGACTACGACTTCGGCGCCTGCACGGACATGTTCTTCCAGGACACCGACGTCCTCATGCTCTACAGCTCCCGCTTCGTCGGCATCGAGGACCCCGACGGCGACGCCAACCGCCGGCTTGGCGTGGGCGACCTGCGCGCGCAGTTCTGGTTCGAACCGTTCGGGAACATCACGGCCCGCGACCCCCACCGCGGCTTCCGCCACTGAACGGTCGGGCCCGAATAGGGCGGCGGGCCGAGGTGCACAGGTACCTCTACCCGCTGCCCGCGGCGACCGGGGGAGAGCGCGGCAGGCAAGAACCTTCCGGTCTGTGCGGCGGCGCAGGGCGAACGGGCGGTCGAACGGATCGGGGCATCCTTCTGCGGCAGCAGTTCGCACATGAGCTGTTCCAATGTCGGAGAACGCCCGACCCAGGAGGTCGCAGGGCCGCCCAGGATGGCTCGTTCAAACCGGTAAGGCCCCCGCCCCCTTTCCCGCAGGTGCCGGATTGGTCACTCTCTGCGGATGGTCAACAGGTGCCGTGCGATGAAGAAGGACAAGAAGCTCTGCAGGAACCGGGTCTCCCACCCCGGAATCCGCTGCCACCTGCACCAAGGCCTCCCCGCCGGCCCGCGACCCACCGAGCCGTCCCCACACAGGCGGGCAGCGACCGGGGCACCGGCGAGGTCGGCCGTCCGAAGGCCCCGCCGGCCCAGTTCCACGGTGAACCGCCCGTTCCCGGGCGCGCGGCCCACACAGTCATCGAGGACACCCCGGATCCCGGCCCAGCGCACCACCTCCCGTCCGGCTCCGATTCCGCCGCAGGTCGTGAGCCCCGCCGAGACGGACAGTGCCGCCCGGGTGTGCGTCGAACTCGTGGCGGCGGGTGGCGGAGACACCATCGCCACCCAGGCGCTGCGACACGTGAGCGGCACCACCTGGAACGCCCTCGTCGAACGCCATCGGGGAAGGGGCTGCGAGGCGCTCGCGACGCTCGCCCGCGCACTCCTGGACGGGAAGAAGTCGTTGCACGGCCTGCTCGGCAACGTCGTGGGCAGGCTGCTGGCCGCACTGGGGCGGCCCCGGATCGAGCAGATCTTCGCGCGGGAACTGGCCGCCCGGGTACCGCTGCCGTTCGGACAGGAGATCGCCGTTGCCGCACGAGGCCTCCAAGTGGCCGGGATCTTCGTCTGCTTCACCGGCGGCGCCGTGATGCAGGACTGCGCATGCCTGCGAGACCTCCTGGTCCACGAGGGCAGGGCACAGTTCGAGAACCTCCTCCAAGGCGCCCTCCACGACTGGAACGAGCTGCCCGCCCGCATGCACGACGGCGTCGTCATCCCCGGAGCTCGGCGGCCGTGACCGTCCGGAAGATCAGTGCGATGGCAGCTCACCTGCTGTCCGAAGCGAAGCCCAACAATCCGCAGAAAGTCGGTCGACACCCGCACTACTGTGGACTGTATGGGGTGGTCGTTGGGGTACTTGAGACCTACGCAGCCGGAGCTGCTGGACATGCTCTTCCTGTCGGCTGGCCGAGCACTTCATCTCGCCAATGCCTTCGAGTCGAAGTGCAAGTTCGTTCTGCGAACAGGCAACGCGGTCAGGGCCTTTGAGGCCGACCCGGTGGCCGCGCTGCAGGACTCCCTAGCGGCTCTTCCGCCTGACAAGATGCTTGGTCCGACCCTGCGCGATCTTGGCGACCGGCTGGCGCACAGCACTTCCTGGAATGTCGATGTGCTCGACGCGGCGCGTGCGGCCCGCAACTTCATTGCGCACGAGGGCTCCAACGTCGGCGACATACACGCTGTCCACGCCCGCCAGATCCTGGGACACGCCGCGCGGCTACGGGCGGCGGTGTCAGATCTGGCGCACGGGGACAACATTGGGTCAAGGGGTCGCAGGTTCAAATCCTGTCGTCCCGACCAGCATTTCTGCAGGTCGGAAGCCACTTCTATCAAAACGATAGGAGTGGCTTTTTCCTTTGGTGGTCGCAATGTGGTCGTGAACGCTCGTTCACATCGCCTCGCTGGGCACGTTTCCGCAGGCCTGGCCCCTCCGACCTGGTCGTGACGGGGCATTTGTTCGTTCATCCGGGAATCCGCGTGTCGTCGATCGCGGGCTGGTCGCCTCTTCGGCGCTGAAATGGGCCTGGATTCGCGGGAAATAGGCATGCTGGCAGAACCTGCGGCGTCATCTGCTTCGACGGGCCGCACGTTTATCGGGTGTCAGCTATGGGCCGGGAATCCCGGTTGCTTGTCGGCCCTGGAGCGTCCGTCGAGCCGTCTGCGGCGGTGGGGCCGTCAGGCCGCGTGGCTGAACAGCGGGTTCGGCAAGCCGATGTCGTGGGCGGGGGCGTCCGGGTCGTGCCGGGTGCGGGCTTCGACGAGGTGGAGCCTTGCCTCGATGGTGTTCACGGCGGCTCTGGCGATGTCCCAGGTCAGGTGGCTGTAGATGTTCGCGGTGGTGGACAGTGTGGAGTGCCGCAGGGTCTTGGAGATGACGGCCGTGGGGACGTTGCCCTCCAGGGCGAGGGTGGCGGCGAGGTGGCGCAGGTCGTGGATGGTGACGTGGGGCAGTGCGGCCTGTTCGCGCAGCTCGTGGAAGCGCCGGCGGACGGCGGCCGGGTGGAGGGGCTGGCCGTCGGGGCCCTGGAAGACGTGGCCGTTGATGGTGACGGTGCTGCGGGTCATGGCGCGCTGGAGGGCGGCGGCGACGCGCTCGGACAGGGGCACCCAGTTGCGGCTCTTCCTGGTCTTCGGTGCGGTCAGGACGAGTTCGTGGTTGTCGACCGCGGACAGGGTGTGGCGGATGTGCATGACGCGGTCGTCGAGCCGTACGCAGGGGCGCTGGAGGCCGAGTGCCTCGCCCTTGCGCAGGCCGGTGCCGGTGATGACCTCGAAGAGGTCGGCGAAGGCGGGGTCGACGTTGTGGCAGTGGGAGAGGAAGGCGACGGCCTGCTCCGCGGTCCAGGGGACGCGTTCGTCGGGGCGGGGCCTGCGCATGGGCAGGGGCTGGGCGGCGTTGAAGGGCAGGCGGTGGGTGCGCACGGCCGTGCCCAGGGCGCTGGAGAGGGTGGCGAGGCAGTGGTAGACGGCCTGGGGTCCGCGGCCGGCTTCGAGCTGCTCGTGGGCGTAGGCGGAGATGTGGTCGTGGGCGAGTTCCTCCAGGCGCAGCTTGCCGAAGACGGGGATGAGTTCGCAGAGCACGTAGGTGCGGTAGCGGGCGTAGGTGGTGGGCTTGAGCAGGAACTCCATGCCCTTGAGCCACTTGGTGAGGTAGGCGGAGACAGTCTCGTGCGGGTCGGCGTCGAACCCCAGCTGCCGGCCTTCGAGGAAGCGTCGCAGCGCCGTCTCGGCATGCCACTCGTCCTCGAAGCCGCCGCGGCGCACGGTGCGCCTGCGGCCGGTGAGGGAGGGGATGTCGACGGCGAACGTCCACGTGCCGTGCCCCTCCTCGGGCAGGCGCGGGCACCCGGCGCCGAGCTGGCGCCGGGTCGTGTCCCGGCATCCGCAGCGGCGGTGGACCCGGCCCGGCCGTCCTGACTTGCGTACTTCCCCAGCCTCCTGAGGCAGTTGATCCTTGATCGGCCCGCGGAGGCTACCGGGGCACTGCCCCGACAGTCGTCCGCGACCACCATGCGATCACCAACGCCGAATTGAGGCCCTGACCTGCAGCTCGCGGTGAGGGCCCGCACCTGGGCATGCGGATGTGCGGACGACTGCCTCGATACCCGAGTCGGCGCTGCGGATGCCCCGGAAGTTCGTTACGGTACGTAACCGCCTGGGGGTCTGGAGCTGAGGGCCATGCTGGGGTATCAGGGGGGTGCCATTTCTGGATACTCACATTCGCGATACAGGGACTGACTCCTCCGGCGAGCGTTCGGCATGGCCGTCGGACGTCTCCTGCCGTCGATGCGGCTACGTAGTGTCACTGAATGGCGGGCCAGGTGTGTCGGCCGTGGGTGTTCTGTGGGCGCCGGCCGGCCCGGGTGCAGGCGGAACTCCGGGGAATCCGTGGGCGGGTGGTGCGGCAGGCGGTCAGATCAGTCGGTCGCGGTGGGTGGCGCGGCTTCGCGGACGAGCCGGGCGAAGGGGCTGCGGCTGGGGTCGTGCGGCTGTCCGGCGTGCTCGGCGTCGAGGAGGTCGCGGGCGGGGCGCTTGGGGTCGAGCGGGGGTGAGTCGCAGGGCGACGTCGGTGTAGTCGGCGATGGTCTCCTCGAGGTCGTCGAGCTGTTCGCGCAGGGCGTGGGGTCGGGGCGCAGGTGGTCGGTGAGTGCATGGCGTGGTGGACGAGGCCGATGACTGTGGCGTACGGGGTGGCGCCAAGTGGCGGTCGTGGATCCGCGCGGCGGGTACGGAGACGGGGCGGGGGAGGCGAGGGACGTCGCATGGCGGCCCTTCCGCGGCTCGCGCCGGGCAGCGCCGTGCGCCGCCGAGGGGCAAGGCCTGGCGGCGCACGGCGTTGAAACTGTCGGGCCCGGAAGCGGGTGGTTCGGAACGGGCGGCTCAGAGGAAGCAGGGGTCGTCGAGCGCGGGGCCGCCGGCCTGTCCGGGCACCCATTGGCCGCGGGCCGCGCGCCAGGCGCGCTGCTCGTCGGAGTCGGCCGCCGCCTCGGCCAGCCGTTCGGCCTGCCGGACACCGGACAGGCTCGGCGCCGGGGTGGCCTGGTAGCCGCCGAAGCGGGCCACCGGGCTCCACAGCGGGACCACGGCCGGCAGCTCCGGGGCGAGGCCCTCGTGTTCCTGGGCGCCGTACACGATGCGGCCGCCGACCACGGTGAGCACCGACTCGATGTGCGGGATGTCCGCCTCGGGGACGGTGAGGTAGTCCGCACTGAGCACCGTGAGGTCGGCGTAACTGCCTACCCGGAGACGGCCCTTGACCTCCTCCTCGCCGGTGAGTCGGGCGCCGCCGAGGGTGTACAGCTCCAGCGCCTCCTCGCGGCTCAGCCGGTTGGCGGCCGGGCGGAGCGTACGTCCGCTGACGGCCCGTCCGGAGACCAGCCAGTGCAGGGCCACCCACGGATTGTAGGAGGAGACCCGGGTGGCATCGGTGCCGGCGGCCACCGTCAGGCCACGCTCCAGCATCGCCCGCACCGGCGGGGCGTCGGCGGCCGCGGCCGCGCCGTAGCGTCGGACGAACGCCTCGCCCTGGAAGGACAGCCGGTTCTGCACCGAGACGGCGCCGCCGAGCGCCGCGATCCGGTCCAGGCTCGCGGTGGAGACCGTCTCGGCGTGGTCGAAGAGCCAGCGGTTCCCACCGGGGAACAGGCCCTCGGCGGCCAGTCGCTCGAAGACCGCCAGATCGCGGCGGATCGTCTCGTCGTAGCTCGCGTGCAGCCGGAAGCCCCAGTCGTGCTCCATCAGCAGGCGTACCGCTTGCTCGAACCCAGCCTCGTACGGGCCGAGTTCGGGGCGCGGTTCGGAGAAGTTCTCGAAGTCGGCGGCCGCCCAGGTGAGGTTCTCCCCGGCTCCGTTGAGCCGTAGCCATTCGTCCCCGTCGCCGGGGCGGACGGTCTCCACCCAGCGCCGCAGGTCGTCCAGTTCCTGCCCGGCGGTCTGTGGGAAGAGGTGGTAGGCGATCCGGAGTGTCAGCTGGCCGTTCTTCGCCAGTTCAGTGACGGTGCCGTAGTTCTCCGGGAAGCTCTGGAAGCCGCCCGCCGCGTCGATGGCGGAGGTGAGCCCGAAGCGGTTGAGCTCGCGCAGGAAGTGCCGGGTGGAGGTGGCCTTGTCGGCCTCGTCCAGGGTCGGCGCCTTGGCCAGGGTGGAGTACAGCAGTAGGGCGCCCGGGGCGGCCAGCAGCATGCCGGTCGGCTCACCGTCGTGTGCGCGCACGATCTGCCCGCCGACGGGGTCGGAGGTGTCTCGGGTGAAGCCCGCGGCCCGCAGCGCCGCCCGGTTGAGCAGCGCCGACTGGTACAGGTGCAGCACGAACACCGGGGTGTCGGGGGCGGCGGCGTTGAGTTCGGCGAGGGTGGGAAGCCGGCGCTCGGCGAACTGGTCGGCGGACCAGCCGCCCACCACCCGCACCCACTGGCCCGGCGGGGTGCGTTCGGCCTGGGCGCGCAGCATGGCCAGTGCCTGGCGCAGCGTCGGCACGCCGTCCCAGCGCAGCTCCATCACGTAGTTGAGGCCGCCCCGGATGACGTGCAGGTGCGAGTCGTTGAGGCCGGGGACGGCTCGCCGACCGAGCGCGTCGACCACGCGGGTGCGCGGGCCGACCTGCGGCAGGACGTCGGCATCGTCGCCGACGGCGGTGATGCGGCCGGCGCGGATCGCGACCGCGCTCGCCCGGGGGCGCAGGGGGTCGCCTGTGTACACCTTGGCGTTGCGCACGACCAGGTCGGCGGTGTGGTCGGGGGAGGCGCCGGGGGCCGGGGGACCGGGACGGATCCCGGCGACGGGCATGCTCGACATGCGATCTCGCTTTCGGGGAGCAGGAGGAGGGGAGCAGAGAAGGGAGCGGTCGATCACTCGCCGATGAAGGCGAGCAGTTCCTTGTTGACCTCGGTGGCGTGCGTCCAGATGAGACCGTGCGGGGCGCCTTCGAGCACCACCAGGCGGGCGCCCGCGATCGCTTTCGAGAGCGGGACGGCGGTCGAGCGCAGCGGCAGGGTGCGGTCGGCGTCGCCGTGGATGATCAGGACGGGGACGTCGATCCTCGGCAGGTCCGGGCGGAAGTCGGTGAGCCAGGTCGGGGCGCAGTCCGCGGTCGCCTTGGCGGAGGCCGAAACGCCGATGTTCCAGCTGTACTGGACGACCTGGTCGCTCACCCGGTCACCGCCGAGCACGTCCACGTTGTAGAAGTCGGCGAGGAATCCGGCGATGAAGGCGGGGCGGTCGGCGCGGATGGCGCCTTGGATCTCCTCGAAGACGATGCCGTCGACACCGCCCGGGTTGTCCTCGGTCTTCAGCAGGAACGGCGGCACCACGCCGAGCATCGCGGCCTTGGAGACGCGCTCCGAGCCGTAGGTGCCGAGGTAGCGGGTGACTTCGCCGCTGCCCATGGAGAAGCCGACGAGCACCACGTCGCGCAGGTCGATGTGGGTGAGCACGGCGTCGAGGTCGGCCGCGAAGGTGTCGTAGTCGTAGCCGAAGGACGGCTTGTCGGAGGCGCCGAAGCCGCGGCGGTCGTAGGTGATCACGCGGTGGCCGGCGGCCAGCAGTGCGGCCTCCTGCTTCTCCCAGGACGCGCCGTTGAGCGGCCAGCCGTGGATGAGCACGACGGGCCGGCCGGTGCCGTGGTCCTCGTAGTACAGGTTGATGATGCTGGAGTTCTCCTCGTCGACGGGGAGGAAAGGCATGGGTGCACTCCGTGCAGGTGTGGTCCTGCCGACGTCGGAGGCCGGCATGGTGGGGACGCGGTACGAACGAATCCAGGGAGCCGAGGGGAGGCGGCTTTCCTCTGCACGCACCGGTTCTGGCCCGTCCGGGCAGTTCCGGATCAGGCACCGGCCAGTCGTTCTCTCGGCCGGGCCGGGTCGGGCCGGGCCGGGCCGGGTTGGGTCGGGTTGGGCCGGGCGGGGCAACGGCTGCGCGAACGCGGCTGGTCAGCGTTTCGGCGCGGGCCCGGGCGGTCCTTGAGGCCTAGGAATCCGCATTCTCGATACCGCTGGAAAGGATCTCCGCCAGAACCCTGTCGAGCTCGGCCTGCGCCTTGTCCTCCCAGCGCTCCTCGGCGGACTGCGTCCTGGCCACCACGTCGCGCACATGGGCCGACGCCATCCTGACGACGCACCAGGACTGCCCCGAGATGAGCTCGACGTCCGTCTCGTCCTCGCCGTGGGGCCGGACGCGTACGTCTCCCTCGCCCGTCGGCAGGATGAGTCCGGTGGCGAGCAGATCCCGGCCGAATACCCAGGTCGCGGCCGGTGGATCGTCCTCGACTGCGAAAAGGTCCATTCGGACTGCCAGCGCATCGTCCGGCGAATGCCTCATGCGCAGGGTCAGTTCATGCCATTCGTGCTCTGCTGTCATCAGTCTCGCGCTGATCGTCTTTTCGAGGGGGAGCTGCATTACGGTTCCTTTCGCCTTCATTGAAACTACCGGTGATCCGGATATCGTCGAGCCGTTCGGCGCACGCGTTCTTGACCTCTGGTGCACGCGATTCGAGAAGCAACGTGGCGCGGAAGGACCGGGATTCGCCCGCGCCACGCGGTGCGTTCCGGTCAGCTCGTCGCCCGCACCGCGTCCCGGATCAGATCGGCGACCTGCTTGGGCTCCGACAGGGCGACGGCGTGGGAGGCGTCCGGGAGTTCGACGACGACGGACCCGGCCCGCTCGGCGCCGAAGCGCTGGACCTCCGGGTTGATCGCGCGGTCGGCTCCGGCCACCAGGGCCCAGGACGGCTTCAGCTGCCAGGCGGCGGCGGAGGCCGTCTCGGTGAAGGCCGCAGTGGCGACCGGGCGTTGGGCCGCTGCCAGGACCCCGGCGACCTCCTCCGCCACGTCCGCGGCGAAGACGGCGGGGAAGGCCGCCTCGTCGATGGTGACCTCGACCGCGGAGTCGCCACCGACGAGCGGGTAGGTCCACATCTTCAAATTGCTCGTGAGTGAGGAGTCGGGGAAGCGTCTCTCCAGATCGCCGAGGCTCTCGCCCTCGTGGAGCACGTACGCGGCTATGTAGACGAGCCCGACGACGTTCTCCGCGGCGCCGGCCACGGTGATCAGCGCACCGCCGTAGGAGTGGCCGACGAGAAGGACGGGGCCGGCTATCTGGGAGACGACGGACGCGACGTAGGCGGCGTCGGAGGCGAGGCCGCGCAGGGGGTTCGGCGGTGCGATCACCGGGATGCCGCGGCTGCGCAGTTCCGAGATGACGCCTATCCAGGCCGCTGCGTCGCCGAAGCCGCCGTGTACGAGGACGACGGTGGGGGTGGTCATGGCGGTTCTCTTCTCGGTGTCAGGCCGCGTGCGGGGCGTCGGCGACGGCCGAGGTTGCCAAGGACTGCCATTCGCTCGGGGTCATGCCGTACGCGCCCCGGAAGGTGCGGCTGAAGTGCGAGGGGCTGCTGAAGCCCCAGCGGTGCGCTATCGCCGCCACGGTGAACCGGCGGTTGGACCGGCCCAGCTCGACCCTGCAGGACTCCAGCCGACGTCGCCGCACCCACTGGCTCACCGTGATGCCCTCGTTCTGGAAGAGCTTGTGCAGGTACCGGACGGAGATGTGGTGGGCACGTGCGATCGACTCCGGCGAGAGGTCCGGGTCCATGAGGTGCTCTTCGATGAAGCACCGGATCCGGGACAGCATCTCGCTGCCGATCGTCGGTGCCTCGGCCTCCTCGCCCTCCTCCCCGGTCCCGAGGAGTTCCATGAGCAGGACGGACAGGAGGTGGACGGCCGTACGGGCGAGCCGGTCCCCGGGCCTGGACCGGCGGAAGTCGGCCTTGCCGGCGAGCGCGGACAGGAAGTCCGACACCAGCGCCCCCAGCCCGTCGCCACCGGGCACGGGAACACCCACCACCTGGTCCAGTTCCGACTCCGTGACGCCCAGATAGCCGCGGGGCACCCGGAAGAAGATCATGTGGCAGTCGTCGCCGAACTGCAGGAGGTGGCGCCTCGCCGGGTCGCAGAAGACCAGGTCGTGCGGCTCCAGAGCCGTCCTGACCCCCTCGCGGACGGTGGCCGCCGACCCCCGGACGTGCATCCCGAGATAGAGGAAGTTGCCGTTCCCCTCGTTCGGTATGCCGGAACGAATCTCGACGAGCCATTCGGAGGAGGACGCCGGCCGGAGAGCGGCTGGTCGGCGTTCCGCCCATTCCGGCGCGCGTGACATCACTGACTGGGTCATGAGAACTCCAAGCCTACGGTTCTTTGCGGTGGAGCAGCCGTTCGCGCGGCCGCCGGAACGGACACGGAGGCGGTCTACGCGCTCAGGTCCGGTTCCTCGGCGAGGAATTTCTCCACCACCGCGTTGAAAGCCGCCGGGTTCTCAAGGAACGGGAAATGCGAACTCGCCACGTCGGAGGTGAAGACATGGATTCGGGCGCCGGGAATCTGCCGGGTGATGAAGCGCTGCGATTCGGGGTTCACATGGCTTCCCTCACAGCCGATCACCAGGGTCGGCACATCGATCCGGGGAAGCACGTCGCGCCAGTCCTGAGCGCAGTGGTCGAACAGCAGAGGTACACCGGCGTAGGCAGGTGTGGCGGTGATCTCCTGTGCGACGAAGGCGAGGATCTCCGGGTCCGGCTCACCCGAGAACATGCCGCGCACGAAGTCGGCGCGCACCGTGTCGCCCCCGGGGGTTGCGAGCGCGGCACCCAGTTCGAGAAGCTGCGACACGTCGAAGATGGCGCCGGACTGCTGCTGCTCCTCCCCGGTCGTCCAGGGGACGGCGGCGACGGCCGCCGGCTGGTCGACGGCGACGAGGCGCCGGATCCGTCCGGTGCCGTACTGGTCGATGAAGCTCCACCACACCGAGACGCCCATCGACCACCCCAGGGCGTCGAACCGCACCAGCCCGAGGTGGTCGACGAGTTCGAGCACATCGCGGGAGAATCGGGCGATGCGGTAGCCGTGCTTCGGCTTGTCGGACAGCCCGTGGCCCCGGAAGTCGACGGTGACCACGCGACGGCCGGGCGACAGGCTCTCGACCTGGTGGCGGAACATCGCCTGCGTCTGGCCCCAGCCGTGGAGCATGACCAGGGGGACGTCCTCGCCGCCGGTGTCCCGGTAGGCGAGGCGTGTCCCGTCGGTGGTGATCAGTTCCTTCATGACCTCTTCCTTCCCTGGCCACGGGCCTTTGGTCGTGCCCGCGCCGTCTCTCACATCTTCGATGGCGGCCCTTCGCCGCCACCACCGCGTGCTGTAGGAATCGGGTCGCGGATCCTTCTCGCTTTGTCGAAGCGGCGAGGACCGGCGAGGACCGGTGGGGGCCGGCCGGGATCAGACGGCCCGGTCGTCCCCGGCGGCGAGGAGTTCCTCGATCCTGAGCCCCAGGTGCAGCGTGAGCCGGTGACCGCCGTCGTCGAGGTCGAGTCCGGTGATCTCCTGGATCTGGCGCAGGCGGTAGTAGAGCGACGTGCGGTGGAGCCGCAACGCCTCGGCGGTCCTGGGGATCGATCCGGCGTGTTCGAGGAAGCAGCGCAAGGTGTCCCGGAGCCGGTCGTCGCCGTGGGCCTCGTTCAGAGCGCGCAGTGGCTCGGGGACGAGGGAGGCGTTCAGTGCGTGCTCGGGGAGCTGGAGGAGCACGGCGAACTCCCCGAGCAGGTCCCAGTCCCCGATGCTTCGCAGCGAGGGGATCCGGCGCGCGGCCCGGGCCGCGACGAGGGACTGCTCGTACGACCGCCAGGCGTGCTGCAGGCCCAGGTGCCGCCCGCCGACACCGATGACCGGAGACGCCGACGGTTCCAGGAACGTGGCGAGTTCGTCGAGGATGCGGGCCGACTGGGCGGCGACCTCGGGTGGGGCGGGAGGCCGCTCACGCAGTTGGACCAGGACCGCCCGGTCCTGGTCGACCGCGAGGATGCCGTGCGCCGAACGTGCTTGCCGGAAGCCCTCCAGAGCTCCCCACAGAGCCGCCTCGGGTTGTCGTACGGGTTCTGTTCCGCGGCTCAGCTTGACCAGGGTGACCAGGACGTGTTCGGCCTCCCCGAGCAGCCCGAGTTCCACGGCCCGCCGGCGTGCGGCGGTGCGGGTGACGACGTTGGTGTCGACGAGTTCCAGGACCAGGGTCTGTTCGTCGGTCTTCCGAGTGTCGGCGCTGAGCTGTTCGACGTACATCTGGGCGGCCATCAGGCCGGCGGCCCGCCCGATGGCTTCGGTCTCCTTCGGTTCGAGCGTCATCTCGGGCGCCACCACCATGAGCAGCCCCAGGAGGTGCCCGCGTTCGCGCAGCGGCACGACGTAGCGGGGCAGGAGTCCGAGGTCGTCACGGCCTTCGATGAATCCGGGCCTGGGCCACTGGGTCACTCCTTGGGCGAGTACGTAGCGGATCGTCGCGTTGTCGGCGCGGCCCTGGAGCAGTGTGCCGATGCGTACCGGGTCCTCGTCGCCGAAGTGGCGACTCGTGCAGACCACCCGGACCAGCGGATCATCGATCGCGACGGACCGGCCGAGCTGCTCCGCGAGTTCGTCGACGAGCGCCTGAAGTCCAGGGCTGCCAGGGCGGGCTCGCTGGAGCCTTGCGGTCATGCGCTGTTCCTCTCTCGACCAACTGTTCCCTGCGGAACGCTTCCTTTCCGCAGCTGTTGATCATTTTGAGGAGACGGCGATGTCCGCACATCGCATGAAGGGTCCATAGGTACGACGTCGGCAGGGGGTACGAAGCGATCACTCTCCGTTGTCGCGTCTCTCCACCAGTCGGGCCAGCTCCGCGCGGGAGGCGATGTCGAGTTTGGTGTAGGCGCGGCGCAGGTGCGAACCCACCGTGTGGGGCGACAGGGAGAGCTGTTCGGCCACCTGCGGGTTCGTCAGCCCCTGGGCCACGAGCCGTGCCACCCGGAGCTCGGACGCTGTCAGCTCGGGCCATTCCGTGGCCGATCCGGCCGATGAGGGGCGTCGGCGCACACCGGCGGCCCGCAGGCGTCGACGGACCCGCGCGACGTGCCGCTCGGCACCCGCCTGGGTGTAGAGGACGAGCGCCTTGTCCAGGTACGGCACCGCCTCGGGCCTGCGGGTGGTCGCGAGCTTGCGTCCGACGTCCTCCAGTGCCGACGCCCGGGCGATCGGGCGTGAGCACTCCTCGTACAGCCGGACGGCGTGCAGGAGGTGCGCCAGATCGTTGTCGAGCAGCCCGCGGGCGTGCGCGGCACTGGCGGCGAGGATCGTGAAGTCCGGGTTGCGCGCGGCTCGCCGCTCGGCCACCTCGACGGCCGGGGCGGCCCGCTCGGATGCGCCGGCGCGCAGGGCGATGCGGACGAGGGCGGGAGTGTCCATCGGGTCGACCGGGCTCACCAGGGCCGGCCGTTCCTCGGCGAGCGCCGCCAGCACCTCGTCGAGTTCCGCCAGGGCGCGGTCGGGCCGGCCGTCGGAGTCCGCCAGCAGTACCAGCATCCAGGCGCCGACGCTACGGGCGAGCGGTGCGGCCGTACCCCGTACGCGCCGCGCCTGCGCCGCGCACCGCTGGGCGGCTTCGCGGTCGTCGGTGTGGATCGCCACTCGCGTCAGCGTGTACAGGAGCATGAGTTCAGCGAGGTCTCCGCTGTCGAACGCACCCCTCATGTCGGCGGCGGCTTCCGCCTCGGCCCGGGCTTCCGCCAGCCGTCCGGCGTCCAGGAGCGCCCGGGCGCGGTGCATGAGCCACAGGCGTGCGGCCGCCGCCTGGCCCTGGTGGCGGGTGTCGTGGACCCCGGCCTCGGCGAGCGCGAGCGCCTCCGCGGTGCGGCCGGCCACGGTCAGCAGCAAGCACTGCCACAGCGCCTCCGGGATCCAGACCGAAGGGGCGATGCCCAGTCCGGCCGCCAGGGTTGCGGCTCGGCTCGCCCGGTGGAGCGCCTCGTTCCAGTTCATCCGGTAGAAGCACAGGGCCGAGTCGACCACCATCATGGTGGCCTGGGCGATGCCGTCCCGGGCCGCATCGGTGGCCTCCCGCGCCTCGGCAGCGGTCTGCTCCGCGCCCTCGGGGTCACCCGCCAGCGACAGGCCCAGGCACAACAGGGCGAGCAGCCGGGCCCGCAGTGCGGCCGGGATTCCGGGCAGTGCCGCCCCCGCACGGGCCTGGCGGACGGCCTCGGCGAAATCGAAGTGACTGGCGAGGCGCGCCATGGCGAGGCGTATCCGCGCCTCGTCGTCGGGCCTGAGATCACCGGCGGCCAGGGCCGACGCCCCCAGGTCGTGTGCCTGGGCCGGCTGCCCCATCTGCCAGAGCAGCGGGAGCGCCTCGGCGATGACCTTCGGCCGTTCCGCCGGGTCCTCCAGGGTGAGTTCCAGGGCTCTGAGGCTGAGCTCCGCCGCCGCTCCGGGCGCGGTGGCCGCGATATCGGCCGCGGCGGCACGCAGCCGTTCGACGGCCGTCCGGTCGCCGAGCCGCACGCCCACGGCCGGCGGCGTGCACGGCTCGATCGGGGACGCCGCGCGCGCCGGCGGCAGCTCGGCGGCATGGTTCCGCAGGGTTCGGCGCAGGGCGGGAGGGAGTCCGGCTTCCACAGCCTCACGGATCAGCTCGTGGCGGAACTCCAGACGGTCGTCCCTTTCGACGAGCAGACCGGAGTCGAGGGATTCCTGGATCGTGGCGATCAGCGTCGCAGGTCGTCTGCCGAGCAGCCCGGCCAGCAGCTCCACGGGGACGGGGCCTCCCACCACGGCCGCCGTTTCGACGAGTTCGCGGGCCGCGGTGGGAAGCCGGGCCAGCCGGCCCGCGACGGACGGCAGTTGCGTGAGGGAGAGGGATCCGGCCGTGAGCTGTGCTGTGCCGTTCTCGATCGTCACCAGCCCCTCGTCCCGTACCGCGTCGAGCAGGTCCTCGAGCAACTGCGGTACACCCTCGGCGCGGCGCGCGACACGGAGGACGCCCGGGTCGGGAATCGCGCCCAGGACGTCCTCCGCGATCCGGGCGACCGCCGGGTCACCGAGCGGCCCCAGGAGCAACTCGTGCGCCCCGGTCTGCCGAATCCTGTCCAGTGTCGTGCGGACCCGGGAAGGCACGCTCCCGTGGCGCACGGCGACCAGCCACAGGATCGGGTGCGGCGCGAGTGCGGCCGCCAGGGTGTGGAAGGTGAGGAGCGTCAGTTCGTCGCACCACTGGAGGTCGTCGAGGACGATGAGCAGCGGCCCGCTCCGAGTGGCCTCCCGCAGGCGGTCCCCCAGTTCCTGGAGCAGCCAGAACCGCTGGCCTGGCGTCGCGGCGAGGTCCCGTAGCCGGTCGGCACCCGCGAGCGGTTCCTCCCCCGCGAACAGGCCGTCCAGCAACGGGCCGAGCGGCACGAACTGTTCGTCGGGGTCGGCTCCGCCCTGGAACACCCTCATCCCGCGCCGTTTCGCGGACGCCGACGCCTCCGCGAGCATCCGCGACCTGCCGATGCCCGCAGGGCCTTCGACGAGGACGATCCCGCCTGCCCCCCGGGCTAGGGCGTCGAGTCGCGCCTCGACGAACGCCAGTTCCTCAGCCCTGCCGCGGACCGGTGTCCCCCCACCCTCGACGTCCTCGGGGAAGGGCCATGTCGTCAATCGGTTCACACTCACTCCGCCGGCCGGGGCCGCACGGGACGGGGCTCGTCCAACGGGCGGTACGGCGGATCAGTATGCGGCACGGCGGCTTCGCCCGGGCAGGCGGCACCTCGGAGCGACCGGCTTCAGTCGAAGCGCAGGTCGGCGAGCTGCCGTTCGAGGGCGGTGACGTCGTCCTCGGGTTCGGCTCGGGCCGGGCGGTCGGCCATGAGCGCGGCCAGCTCGCCGCCCGCCCGGCGGATGCGGCCGGGCAGGCCGTCGGCGTACTCGTCTCCTCCGGATCCCCAGTCCGCGGACGCCGCGTACACCGCGGTGGGGACAACAGTGGCGCGCAGGTACGCGAAGAGCGGTCGCATGGCGTGCTCCAGCACGAGGGAGTGGCGAGCCGTACCACCGGTGGCCGCGACCAGGACCGGTTTGCCCGCGAGGGCGTCCGGGGCGATAACGTCGAAGAAGGACTTGAACAGGCCGCTGTAGGAGGCCGTGAACACGGGGGTGACGACGATCAGGCCGTCGGCTCCGGTCACCGCGTCGATCGCGGCGGCCAGGCGTGGTGCCGGAAAGCCGGTCACGAGATGGTTGGCGACGTCGCCGGCCAGTTCGCGAAGTTCGACGACCTCGGCCGACACGGCGCGGCCCCGGACGGCGAGTTCGTCGCGGACCGAATCGGCCAGCCGGTCAGCGAGCAGGCGGGTGGAGGAAGGGGTGCTCAACCCCGCGGAAACGGCGACCAGTTTCACGCGGCGCTCACCTCCTGCGCGGTCGCGGCGGCCGTGACCCGCGCCGCGTGGGTGGGGGCGTCCGGCACGTCGTCCGGGCGTCCGATCGCGAACTCCCTGCGCAGCACGGGCACGACCTCCTCGCCGAGGATGTCGAGCTGCTCCAGGACGGTCTTGAGGGGCAGACCCGCGTGATCCATCAGGAAGAGCTGGCGCTGGTAGTCGCCCACGCTCTCCCGGAAGGACAGGGTCCGTTCGATGACCTGCTGGGGAGAGCCCACGGTCAGCGGGGTCTGCTCGGTGAACTCCTCCAGCGACGGACCGTGCCCGTAGACTGGCGCGTTGTCGAAGTACGGACGGAACTCCCGTATCGCGTCCTGCGAGTTCTTGCGCATGAAGACCTGGCCTCCGAGCCCCACGATGGCGTCCTCCGGGCGGCCGTGGCCGTGGTGGGCGTACCGGCGCCGGTACAGCTGCACCATGCGCCTGGTGTGATCGGCGGGCCAGAAGATGTTGTTGTGGAAGAAGCCGTCGCCGTAGAACGCGGCCTGTTCGGCGATCTCGGGTGACCTGATGGATCCGTGCCAGACGAACGGCGGCACGCCGTCCAGCGGTCGGGGTGTCGATGTGAAGGCCTGCAGGGGCGTGCGGAAACGGCCCTCCCAGTCCACGACGTCCTCACGCCACAACCGGCGCAGCAGCGCGTAGTTCTCCCTGGCGAGGTCGATGCCCTGGCGGATGTCCTGTCCGAACCAGGGGTACACCGGTCCGGTGTTGCCGCGCCCCAGCATGAGGTCGACCCGGCCGTCGGCCAGGTGCTGGAGCATCGCGTAGTCCTCCGCGATCTTCACCGGGTCGTTGGTGGTGATCAGAGTCGTGGCGGTGGACAGGACCAGCTTCTCGGTGCGGGCGGCGATGTGTCCGAGCAGGGTGGTCGGGGACGACGGGACGAACGGGGGGTTGTGGTGCTCTCCGGTCGCGAAGACGTCCAGGCCGACCTCCTCGGCCTTGAGGGCGATGGCGACCATCGCCTTGATGCGCTCGTGTTCCGTCGGGACACGGCCGTCGGTGGGGTCGGGTGTCACGTCCCCGACGGTGAAGATGCCGAACTGCATGATGCTTCTGCTCTCCTGAACCTGTCTGGATGCGGTGATCGCGGGCCTCGTAGCCGGAGGACTCCTGATCGTCCGGCGCCGGCGCCCCCCGCAGCCGGACGTCCGGCTGCCGCGGGCGGGGGCTCACTGCGGGTGAGCGGGCGGGAGCGGCCTCACTTCGCCAGGAACGCGAGGAGCGCGTTGTTGACCTCCTCCGCATGGGTCCACAGCAGGCCGTGCGGGGCGCCGTCGATCTCGACGTAGTCGGCGGACGGGAGCGCCTTGTGGAAGGGACGCGCGGTGTTTTCGGCCGGGAGGATGCGGTCGGCCGTGCCGTGGAGGATCAGGGCGGGGACGTCGACGGCCGGGATGTCGGCGCGGAAGTCGGTGTACCAGGTCGACGGCGCCGCCGAGGCCGCGAAGGAGCCGCCGCCGGCCGCGGTGTTCCAGCTGTTGCGGACGGCCTCCTCGCTGATGCGGGTGCCCAGGTTCTCGTCGAGGTTGTAGAAGTCGTTGAAGAAGGCGGTGTAGTAGGCGTAGCGGTCGGCCTTCACCGCGGCGACGATGCCGTCGAAGAACTCCTTCGGGGCGACACCGTCCGGGTTGTCGTCGCTCTTCAGCAGGCAGGGCTCCAGCGAGGCGAGGAAGGCGACCTTGGCGACGCGGGCGGAGCCGTACGCGGAGACGTAGCGGGCGACCTCGCCGGTGCCCATGGAGAAGCCCACGAGGACGGCGTCGTTCAGGTCGAGGGTCTCCATCACGGTGTTCAGGTCGGCCGCGAAGGTGTCGTAGTCGTAGCCGGTCGTCGGCTGGGAGGACCGGCCGAAGCCGCGGCGGTCGTAGGTGATGACGCGGTAGCCGGCGTCGAGGAGCGCGGCGCTCTGGCGCTCCCAGGAGTGGCCGTCGAGGGGGAAGCCGTGGATGAGCACGACCGGCTGGCCGGTGCCGTGGTCCTCGTAGTAGACCTCGACGGCGGTGGTGTTCTCCTGGCCAACGGTGATGTACGGCATGGCTGTGTGTTCCTCGCTCCGGTTCGGCTGGTCCGCGCGTCGTCGCGGCGCGGAATGCCGTCACGCTATGGCGGGGGAGGCGCCGCCGATTGTCGTGCGACGCACCGGGCCTTGCCTGCGGGCGCAGAGTGCGCGGACGCGGACGGGCCGGCCGCGTCGACTTCGGCCTGCGCCAGTACCAGCCGGGTCAAGTGGACCCGTGAGTTCACCGAGAGCTTGCGGAAGATCGACGTCAGATGCGTGTTGACCGTGTGCGGAGACACGACCAGGGCGGTAGCGGCCGACCGGTTGGTGTGTCCTGCGGCGATGAGCCGGGCGACCTTGCGTTCCGAAGCGGTGAGCGCGTCCCACCCCTGGCTGGGGCGAGGGCGGGCCGGGCGTCGACCGGAGCCCGTCACGGCCCGGTCCAGTTCCGCCCGGACCCTGTCGGCCTCGGACCCGGCCCCAGCGTGGGCGTACGCCTCGTACGCCCTCGTCAGGGCGGGTATCGCGGCGGCGTCTCCTACGGCCGACAGCGCGCGGCCGAGGTCGGCGCAGGCCGCCGCGAGGTGCAGCGGCCGGGGCCCGTTGAGAAGGATCCGGACGGACCGTTCCAGAAGGCCGGGGTCGGCGTTCACCAGCGCCGCCGTGTGAGTGGCCGTCCCCTGTGCCGTCGGCACGGCGGGGTTGTGGGAGGCGTAGTCGGCCGCCTGGGCCGCGAGGTCCACGGCCAGGGCCCGGTCTCCGGCACGCAGGGCGATCTGCACGGCCTCGACGAACCGGGTGCGCAGGAGCCTCCAGCGGACGAAAGGGTGGTCCCGCTGGGCGGATCGAAGCCGTTCGGCCGCCGCCACGTGATCGCCGTCGTTGTCGGCGAGGAGGGCCTCCAGGTACTGGTGGGCGGCGTGGTTCCCCGGGTTCGGCCGGCCGGCCACCGCCGCCCTGACGACCTCGATGTGTTCCTCTGCGGCTTCGCGATCGCCACGCAGCAGCGCCAGCCAGCCCCGGTGGACGCGGATGTTGACCAGGTTCGCGGGCACGTGGATGTCCGCTTCCAGCCGCTCGGTGGTGACGAGGTCGGCCTCCGCGTCGTCGAGCCGCCCGAGCCCCAGATTCAGGCTTCCCTGCGCCCACATCAGCATCGCGGGTCGCAGCGGGTCGTCGCCCGCCGTCCGCAGCAGGTGCCGGGCCGTGTCGAAGTCGTCCAGGTGGACACGGGCGACGACCTCCTCGGGCAGGAACGCCGCGTCGAACGCGCTGAGCGCCGTGTGATGGTCGACGGCGGACGCACACTCGCCCGCGTTGAGGGCGATCTCGCCCAGGCCCCACAGCGCGACGACGCGGGCCTCCCGGTCCTGCGCACGCTCCGCCTCGGCGAACGCCCGTTCCGCGGTCCCGCGAGCGCTGCCGAGGTCGCGGCCGCGGGACTGGGCGAGCGCGAGTCGCGCGGTCAGCCGGGCGCGGACCGCCGGGTCGGTGACGACGCCCAGGGCGGCCGTCGAGCGGCGGGTCAGCTCATGGATGTCGTCGAGGTGCCACAGCGTGTCCCCGAGGACCGACTGCAGACGGGCAAAGACGTCCAACGGGGGCTGCCGGGCCAGGAGGACGTCGCCGGTCTCCCGTGCCCGGGTGTACCGGCCCGCACGGGTGAGGGCGGTGATGGCCCGTTCACCCACGTCGAACTCCGCGGGATCGTGGGGCGCCACCAGTTCCATGGCACGTACGGACAGATCGGCGGCGAGGTCGGGCATGACGGTGAGCACGTCCGAGGCGGCACGGCCGAGCAGCCGGATCGCCTCCCGGTCACCCGGTTCGGCGCTCTTGAGCAGGTGCGGGACCGCGTCGGCCGAGGTGCGGCCCGCCGCGACGAGCCGACTCGCCGCCTCCCGGTGCAGTGCCCGCCGCGCGGAGGGCGCGAGGTCGGCGTAGACCGCCTGCCGGAGCAGGTCATGGCGGAACACGAGGCGTTCGCCGTCGTCCTCGATGAGTCCGGCGCCGATCGCCTCGTGCAGTTCGCCGATGAGGCCCGAGGCCGGCTTGCCGTACAGGGCCGCGGCGTCGGCGAGGTGGAAGGCGCGGCCCAGGACCGAGCCGATCCGCAGGAATGCGAGGGTGCCCGGTCGGAGCGCGGACAGCTTGCGGCGGACCCCGAGCACCAGCCGCTCCGGCGGCTCGGCCCCGTCCGCACCCGACGCCGCGATGCCTTCCAGCACCTCCGTCGCGAGGAAGGGGTTACCGCCGGCGGTGTCGAGCAACCCGGTGACGCGATCCGGTACCGTCCCGCCGAGTACGTCCCGCGCCAACTCGGCGAGCGCCGCGCCGGACAGCGGCCGCAGCGCGAGCGTCGCCGTCCGGGTGGCGCCCCCGCGCAGGTCCGGGTTCTCCCTCCCCGCGAGCAGCCAGAGAACCGGGGAGGCCAGCAGTCGTGCCGGCATGACGTTCAGTGCGAACCGGCTCAGCGGATCGGTCCACTGGACGTCGTCGATCGCGATCAGTGTGGGCGCGCCCGTCGAGCGCTCCTCGATCAGCCGGGCCAGCCGCTCCACCAGCCAGACGCGCTGGTCGTGGTGGCCCGCCAGGTGCGCGAAGTCCTCCGGGGCCAGCAGCGGCGGGTCGCCGTGCAGCAGGCCCGAGGCCAGCGACGCCAGCGGTGCCAGCTCGTGCAGCTCCTCGGCGCGCCCCCGGCTGACGGCGAACCCGCTGGCGCGTGCGATCGAGACGGTCTCCTCCAGCAGGGCGGTCTTCCCGATTCCCGGCTCGCCGAGGAGCAGGGCGATCCCACTGCCGTCGCCGTCGCGCACCGCCTCGACCATGGCCCGCAGCTGTTCCAGCTCGGCTTCCCGGCCGCGCAGACCCGGCCGGCTCAGCCGGGCGCCCGTGCTCATCTCCTGCGGTGTCATCCCTTGACGGACCCCGCGAGCAGACCTCGGGCGACGTGCCGCCGGAAGAGGAGGAACACCAGCAGCGGGACGAACGCCGACACGAACGCCCCCGCGGTGAGCCGCTGCCACTCGTTGCCGCGCGTCCCGGCCATGGTCGCCAGTCCGACTGTCACCGGAGCGGTCTCGGCGGTCCCGCCCGACAACGTGATCGCCACCAGCAGGTCGTTCCACACCCAGATGAACTGGATGACCGCGAACGTCACCAGGACCGGGCGGGCCAGCGGCAGGACGATCCGGAGCAGCAGCGTCGCGTGTGACGCGCCGTCGACCCGGGCCGCTTCGATCAGGTCACGGGGCAGTCCGGCCAGGAAGTTGTGGAGGAGGAACACCGCGAACGGCAACGCGAAGACCGTGTGGGCGAACCACACCTGGCTGAACCGAGCTGCTCCGGTGGCGTTCCAGGCGGGCAGGAACAGCCATCCACGGGAGAAGAGCCGCAGCAACGGGACGAGCACCATCTGGAGGGGCACGATCTGGAGCGCGAAAATGCCGACGACAAGCACGTCGCGCCCCCTGAAGTCGATCCACGCCAGGGCGTACGCGGCGAGGAACGCCAGGACGAGCGGGAACAGCACCGAGGGCAATGTGATGACGATCGAGTTGACGAGGTGGTCGGCGAGCCGGCCCGACGCGTTCCCGGTGCCGAACAGCACCTCACGGTAGTTGGCGAGCGTGAGGTGGGGCGAGCCGAACACGGTCCACCAGCCGGTCGTCTTGATCGCGGCTTCGGGACGGAACGAGGAGAGAAACAGACCGAGCGTCGGCACGGTCCACAGGATCGCGACCACCACGGCGGCCAGCGAGAACACGCGGGAGGACAGACGCTCCCGGGCACCGCTCACGCCACGCTTCCCGCCCTCCCCGCTCACGCCGCGCTCCGCTGCGCACGGACCTTGTAGGCCACGACAGGGGTGACGAGGAGGAAGAGCAGCACCGCGAGGGCCGCGCCGTGGCCGCTCCGGCCGTAGCGGAAGGACTGGTCGTACATCTCGTGGGCGATGACACCGGTGTCGAACTGCCCGGCGGTCATGGTCTTGACGATGTCGAACGCCTTGAAGGTGCCGATCACCTCGGTGAGGACGACGACCAGCAGCGTGGGTCTGATCGACGGCACGGTGATGTGCCGGAAGATCTGCCGCGGTGACGCGCCGTCCAGCCGGGCCGCCTCGATGATCTCGCCGGGAACCGCCGCGATCGCGCCCGCCAGCAGGAAGGCCGCGAAGCCCGCCTGGCTCCACACCATCGCCACGATGAGGAACAGGATGTTCCAGGGGGAGTCCACGAGCCACTGTCTCGGCTCGCCGCCGAACGCCACGACGAGTTCGTTCAGCAGCCCGATCTGCTCCGCGCCAGCCGGCCGGTAGGCGTAGACGAACTTCCAGACCAGGCCGGCGCCGACGAACGAGATCGCCATCGGCAGCAGGACGAGGGACAGGGCGAGCACTCGGAACCGCGCACGTACGACGGCCGCGGCGTAGAGGAGACCGATCCCCGTCACCAGCGAGGGCACGAGCACCACCCACGCCAGGGTGTTGCGGAGCGCGATCAGCGCCTCGGGGTCGGTGAACATCCACACGTAGTTGTCGACTCCGACCCAGGTGTCCCCTTCGTCTCCCATGAACGACAGGCCGAGGGTGTGCAGGCCGGGAAGCAGGAGGCCGACGGTGAGCAGCAGCAGGGCGGGGGCCAGCAGCAGGAAGGCCGCGCCCCGCCGCCGTACCGGCCCTCGGTGAAGTGCCAGGAGGATCAGGCCGACCACGGCCGAGAACGCGACGACGCCCTGGAGAAGGTGGGCCAGCTTGGGTTGCTGAGCGACGACGTCGAACGACATCAGTGGCTCGGCCAGGACCGTTCGATGGCCGCCGCCACCGATTCGGTGTCCTTGCCGCTGATCCAGTCGACGGCTCCCTTCCAGAACGTGCCCGCACCGACTGCCGCGGGCATCTGGTCGGAACCGTCGAACCTGAACTGTGTCCGGGGATCCTGGAGCAGCTGGATCGAGAGCTTGTCGATCGGGCCGGCAGCGTCGGCCGGATCCACTCCCTTGTTCGCGGAGACGAAGGGGCCCTTCTTCATCCGCGCTTCGGCGAAGTCGGCGCTCGCCAGGTATTCCCGGAAGGCTCGCACCTCGGGGCGGTCGGAGAATGCCGCGGCGAACGTCCCTCCGCCCAGGACGGGCTTGCTGGCTGTGTCCACCCCCGGAAGGAGGAAGGCGAAAACGTCCCCGTCCGGTCCGATCCGGGTGCCCTTCGGCCAGTGCTCGGCGTAGAACGACGCCTGGCGATGCATCGCGCAGTCGCCGGAGAGGATCGGCGTGCCGCCGTCCTGGTAGGAGATCGAGGCCATCGAGCGGGCCGGTCCGTAGCCGCCGTTGGCATAGCGGTCGTTCTTGAGGATGGATCCCACCGTGTCCATGGCCCGGATCACTCGCGGGTCGTTGAACGGGATCCGGTGGGAGACCCACTGGTCGTAGACATCCGGCCCCTGCTGGCGGAGCAGGACGTCCTCGATCCAGTCCGTCACGGGCCATCCGGTGGCCTCGCCGGATTCGAGGCCCGCACACCACGGATTGACCCCCGATGCGGCGACCTTCTCCGTCACGTCCATCAGTTCGGCCCAGGTGCGGGGGACGGTCAGCCCCCTGTCGCGGAAGAGCTTCGGCGAGTACCAGACGAAGGACTTCACGTTCGCGACCAACGGAGTGCCGTAGAGGGTGCCGTTCACGGTCGCGTAGCTGTTCCAGTCCGCCGACCAGCCCTGTTCGGCCAGGGAGACGAGCTCCGCGCTCGCGGGTTCGAGCTTTCCCCCGCGCGCGAAACGTTCCAGGAGCCCGGGCTGGGCGAAGAACGCCATGTCGGGGGCGTGGCCGCCCTCGACCCGGAGTTGGATCTGGGTCTCGAACTCCCCGTTTCCCTCGTACTGGACGTCGATCCCCGTGCATGCGGCGAAGCCGGCCCAGGTCTCTTCGAACAGGTCTGCTTCCCGGTCCCGACTGGGCGCGTAGACGGTGACGTGGGTCGCGGGGTGTTTGCCGTACCGCGTGTACGGCCCGCAGTCCCCGGCCTCGCCGGACGAGGAAGCGCTGGGAGGGGCGACGCATGCGGCGGCCGTGACGACGATGGCGATAACGGCGAGCGCGAGCCTCGCGCCGAACCTCATGGGTGTGCTTCCTCCGTTCGCCCGCCGAGTGTTCTCGGGGGCGGACCGAAGCTACCAGCGTTCGAACATAATCAACCAATCGTTCGAGGTCACAGGCTTGTGTGCCCGTCCGAGCCCACACCGGAGGGAGGGCTCGGCACGGGCACCGGCGGCGCGGGCGGGTCAGCGGGTGACGGACCGGGCCGCGTCCTGGATCAGCGCGGCCACTGCTTCGGGCCGGGCGAGCATGACCAGGTGCGAGGAGTCGACCTCGACGGTGGTCATGCCGGCCCGCTCGTAGCCGTAGCGCTCCACGTCGGGGTTGATGGTCCGGTCGGAGGTGGCGACCAGGCCCCACGACGGCTTGCTCTTCCAGGCCGCGACCGGGGCCGCCTCCGAGAAGGCCCGCGCGGCCAGGGGGCGCTGGGAGACGGCGAGCACCGCGGCGAGCCCGGGGTCGACGTCGGCGGCGAAGAGAGCGGGGAACCGCTCGACATCCACCGAGACGTCGGTGCCGGCCTCGGCGGATCCGATCGCGGGGAACGGCGTGAAGACGAGCGCGTCGGCGAGGCCGGAGTCGGGGAAGCGCCCCTGCAGCTCGCCCAGGCTCTCGCCCTCCTCCAGCGCGTATCCCGCCAGGTAGACGAGTGCCTGGACGTTCTCCTCCACGCCGGCCAGGGTGATGACGGCGCCTCCGTAGGAGTGGCCGACCAGGACCACGGGGCCGTCGACGGCACGAATCACCGAGGCGATGTACGCGGCGTCTTCCACCAGGCTGCGGTTGGGCACCGCGGGAGCCACTGCCTTCAGGCCTGCGGCAGTCAGCTCCGGTATGACGCGGGCGTAACTGGAGGCGTCGGCGAAGGCGCCGTGGACCAGCACGACGGTGGGTTCGGCGGATCGGGACATGGGGGAACTCCTGTTCAGTCGTTGTGACGGTGCGGTTGCGGTGTTCATGAGCGCGGGACGGTCAGAGCGTTCGTCGCACGCCGGCCTGGCGTTCCAGGTTGCGGAGCTGGACCGCGAGGTCGCCCTCGACAGCGGTGTGGGCCGGCCCGCTGCGGCCGATGGGCAGGACCTCCTCACTGCGCATGTCCTCCAGCATCAGGGCGAAGGCGGTGTACATCGCGACGATCGCCACCACGAGGCCGAGGGCACCCGACGTGCGGGTGAGCCATTCGGCGCCGGTGAGACCTGACAGACCGGTGGTCGCCCAGCGGGGCAGGGAGACCAGCACGACGAGCCACAGCGCGCGCTTGGGCCGTGTCACGGCGGTCATCAGCGCCCCGAAACACAGGAGTGCGAGGTTGAAGACGCCCAGCACGCGCAGACCGTCGGCCGAGCCGCTGAACATGACGAGCGCGTAGGCCAGCCAACTGCCGGCGAAGACGCCCATCAGCGTCGCCGCGATCACGTCCCGGGCGCCGAACGCCAGGATGCTCACCAGGAACTGCAGCGCGAAGGCCGGCAGCACGCACAGGGCGACGGCGCCGCGGGCCTCTGTGTCGAAGAGCCCGAGCTGCATGCACCCCGTCATCACGGAGGCGATCGCCACCGTGAAGAAGCCCAGCGGCATGGGGGAGGCGATGGGGCGGAGGTTGATCCGGGTCATCGACCGGAGGTCGGGTTCGAAGCGGCGTCCCGGGGGAGCGTCAGGCCGGCCGGCCTGTCCGCCGTCGGCGCCGCCGACCACGACGACGTCGTACGTGTCCTCCATCAGCCGCGCACCAGAGGGGTGTCCACGAGGTGCTCGGCCAGGAACCACACCTGCGTCTCGCCGGTGCGGATGACCTCGGAGACGAGCAGGTCGGTGCTGCCCTCGTCGCCCTCGGCCGAGATCCGGGCGGCGGCGTCCCTCGCGTCGATCAGGATCCGCTCGTGCGCGTCGAGGAGCCTCGACAGCATGGCGGGGACCTTCTCCACACCGTTCGGCGGCCGGGGAATGGCCGTCAGTTCCGCGACGTGGCGCGGGTCTGCGACCGCGACACCGCCGAGGCTCTGGATCCGCTCGGCCAGTGCGTCCACGATGGCCAGTTGGGCCTCCGCGTGCTTGTCCAGCATGAGGTGGAGCGGGTAGAAGGTCGCCCCGCGCATGAGCCAGTGGTGCTTCTTGTAGAGGGAGTACAGGATCTGTGTGTCGGCGAGTACGCGGTTCAGCCGCTG
>NZ_JBHXEM010000062.1:0-49971 GCF_042724755.1 Kitasatospora sp. NPDC127067
CCGGAATCCCGGGGAACGGCAGGGCCTCACGGCGTTCCGGCCCGGTGTCCGGGCCGGCGGCGTCGTCAGCCCAGCGCGAGGTTGCGCAGCACCAGCCCGGTGGCCGGCTTCGGCCCGAAGGAGGTGGACTTGCGCGGCATGGTGACGCCCTGTTCGGCCAGCCGTCTCACCACCGACTCCCGGACCGGGTGCAGCAGGACGGCGGTGCCGCCGGTGCGCGCGGCCTCCTGCTCGGCGGCCACGGCGGTGTGCAGGTAGCCGATGTCGTCCGGGCCGTCGGGGACGTGCCAGGTGTGGTCCAGCAGGGTAGCGTGCAGGACGGTGGCGTCCAGGTGGCGCCATTCCTCGGGCCGGCCCTGGGGCACGGTGGCGTCGAGCAGGGACTCCTCGGGCTCGCCGAGCAGCCAGTAGACGCCGTCGCCGCCGGTGAGGACGAAGCCGTTGCCGCCGTGCCGCTTCTGCTCGGCGAGGGCCTGGAGCGCGGCGGACAGCGGCCCGGGGACCTCCTTGACCTTCCACTGGTCGCCGAGCCGCTCCAGTGCCTCGGCCACCGGCAGCCGGTACAGCACGCGGTGGATGGCGCGGACCCGCAGTGGGTAGCGGGCGGTGTCCACCAGGAGCACCAGGCCGCGGTCCCAGGGGCTGCGCGGCAGGTGGCGGTGCTCGCGCTGGAGGCGCAGGTACATCTCCCAGCGGTGGTGGCCGTCGGCGATCAGCGCCCGGCAGGTGGCGAGGTCGCGGCTGATCCCGGCGATCTCGGCGGGGTCGGTGACCGCCCACAGCCGGTGATGGGTGCCGTCGCTGGTGGCGGTGGAGAGCAGCGGCTCGCGCTCGACCGTCCGTTCGATCACGCCGGAGGCGCCGCCGTTGCCCCGGTAGGTGAGCAGCAGCGGTTCCAGGTTGGCCCGGGTGGTGCGCATCAGGCCGACCCGGTCGGCGACCGGCCGCGGCATCACGTCCTCGTGCGGGAGCACCACGCCGCCCTCGCGGCCGCTCACCGCGAGGGCGCCGATCAGGCCGCGCTGGAGCAGTTCGGGGGAGTCGGCGGTGGCCGGCACCCGTTGCTCGTAGACGTAGAGCGCGGGCTCGGGGTCGGCGGCCAGGATGCCCTCGCGTTGCCAGGCGGCCAGGAGCCGGGCGGCGTGCCGGTAGCGGGTGTCGCGGTCGGGGCGGTCGCCGGCGTCCTCGGGCTCGGGCCTGGGAAGGATCAGCCGGACCACGTTGTGCGGGTCGGCGGTCTCCAGGTCGAGCCGGCGGCCCGGATCCACGACGTCGTACGGCGGGGACATCACCGCGGCCAGGGCGCCGACCCGGTCGGGGACGTAGCGCAGGCCGCGGAAGGGGGACAGGGACAGGCCGGCGGTGGCGACGTGCCCGGGATCACCGGGGCCGCCCTCGGGAGTCTCGACTCCGTCTTCTGCACTGGGTGTGCTCATTCTGGGCATCGTAACCGGGTACGCGTTGTTGAGAGATCGGAATGCCCGTGCCGAGTCGTGGGCCGGGTGTGCGACCGAGGGCGAGGTACGGCATGGACGACGGGCAGGAACGGGTGGACGGCGGCGGCCCGGTCGAGTCGGGCGGACCGGTCGGGCCGGTCGGTGCCACCCGCGGGGATGCTCCGGCCGGCGGCGTGCCGGGCCGTGCACCGGGCGACGAAGCACCGGGCGGTGACGCAGGGGTCGGCGGCACCGGGGTCGGAGGGGTGCCGCGGCAGAGCCGTTCCGGGGAGCCCGCCGGGGACGTGTACGACTGGTTCCGCCGGGGTGCCCAGCTGCTCGCCCAGGGGCATCCGGCGGCCGCCGAGCAGTTGCTCGCCCGGGCGGTGGCGGCCGAGCCCCACTCGCGCAGCATCCGGGAGGCGTTGGCGCGCGCCCAGTTCGACGCGGGCTCGTACGCGGCGGCCCTGGGGAACTTCCGCGCCGTGGCGCTCGCCGACCCGGCGGACGACTACGCTCAGTTCGGGTGGGGCGTCGCGGCGGCCCGGCTGGGCGATTTCGAGACTTCTGCCGAGCACCTGGCGCTGGCCGTGGCGATGCGGCCGGAGAGCGACCACTACCGGCAGGCGCTGCGGCAGACCCGGGCGACCCTGGCGGCCCGGGCCGGGGCGTACGGCCCGCTGCTGCCGGGAGCACCCGGGTACGCGGCGCCCCCGGCGGGTGCCGAGGGCCCGGCCGGAGGGTCGGCGGGCGACGCAGGCGCGGGCAACGGTGCCGACGACGGCGCCTGACCGGTCGGCGCGAGGACCGGCCGCACGCCGTGACGGACTCCGCGAACGGAAACCGTGGCGGACTCCGTGACGGACGAGTGATGGACTCCGCGACGGAAACCGTGGCGGACCAGTGACGGACGCCGTGACAGGCTCCGCCACGCACGAGTGACGGAAGCCGCGCCGCACGAGGACGTGCGGCGTGGACGACGCAGTGAACGACGACGCAGTGAATGAGGTAGCGCAGCCATGACCGAGACGGCCACCCCCGTGCGACGGACCGCCCCCGGCGGCAGCGAGCGGCCGCTGACCGACGCGTACGACACCGCGCTGCTGGACCTGGACGGCGTGGTCTACGCGGGCGCGCACGCGATCGAGCACGCGGTGGACGCGCTGGACGCCGCCCGCACGGCCGGGATGCGGCTCGCCTACGTGACCAACAACGCCTCCCGCCCGCCGCGGGTGGTGGCCGAGCACCTGACCGAGCTGGGCGTCCCGGCCGAGCCGGCCGACGTGATCAACTCGGCCCAGGCCGCCGCCCGGCTGGTCGCCGAGAAGGTGCCGGCCGGCTCGAAGGTGCTGGTCGTGGGCGGGCTCGGACTGGAGGAGGCGCTGGCCGAGCTGGGGCTGGTCGCGGTCCGCTCGTTGGCCGACGGTCCGCTCGCGGTGGTCCAGGGCTTCGACCCCTCGGTGGGGTGGACGGACCTGGCGGAGGCCTCGTACGCCGTGCAGAGCGGTCTGCCGTGGGTGGCGTCCAACCTGGACCTGACGGTGCCGAGGGCCCGTGGCATCGCGCCCGGCAACGGCACCCTGGTGGCGGCGGTGCGGGCGGCGACCGGGGTGGAGCCGGAGGTGGCGGGCAAGCCGCTGCCGCCGATGCACCGGGAGACCGTGCTGCGTACCGGTGCGGAGCGTCCGCTGGTGGTCGGGGACCGGCTGGACACCGACATCGAGGGCGCGTTCAACGGCGGGGTGGACAGCCTGCTGGTGTTCACCGGGGTGACCACGCCGGAGCTGCTGCTGGCGGCCCCGGTCGAGCACCGGCCGACCTACCTGGCCGCAGACCTGCGCGGACTGCTCGTCCCCCACCCCGCGGTGGCGGCCGTGGACGGCGGCTTCGGGTGCGGCGGCTGGGTCGCGGGCGTCGAGGCCGGTGTGCTGCGGCTGTCCGGGGCGGGGGACCGCTGGGACGGCCTGCGGGCGCTGTGCGCGGCGGCGTGGACGGTGCTGGACGCGGGCGGCGCGCCGGTGGACGGCCGCAAGGCGCTGGCCGATCTGGGGTTCTGAGAACAGGTCGGCGGTCGACCCGGGGCCGCCCTCGGCAGCGCCGGGTCCGACGGCCGAATCCGGGACAGGCCCGGGGCGGGCCCGGCGGCCGAACTCGGGACCGGTTCGGCGGCCCGGCTCAGAGCAGGGTGCGCAGTCGCAGCAGGTCGCGGAAGCCCGCCTCCAGCCTGACCCGGCCGCTCGCCCAGGCGGAGGCGAAGCCGAGCCGCCCGTCGACCAGTGCGACCAGGTCGTCGCTGGTCATGGTGAGCCGGATCTCCGCCTTCCCGGCCGGGGCGCCGGGGGAGACCTCCACGTCCTGGATCCGGCCGTCGCGCAGTCGTCCGGTGAAGGTCAGGTCGAGGTCGGTGATCCGGCAGCTGAGCGAACGGTCGAGGGCCGCGGCCTTGCGGACGTCGCCGGTGGACTTCGCCATGTTCCGGCTGAGCTGCTCCAGTGCCTCCCGGCACTCCTCGGCGTTCGCCACGGGGCGGCTCCCTCCCCCGGTCGCTACGGTGCTGACTGCGGGCCACGGTACCTCAGGCGGGTTTTGGCGGTAGCGTCGTCCGTGGGGTGCCCGGACGTCGACCGTGGGGTGCCCGGAACGGCCCGGGTACTGAGGGCGACGGAGCGACGCACGTACGCGATTGGGAGGCACCCGGATGCTGCCGAGGACGGTTCGGGGAGTGGTGGAGACCGCCGCCGGAGTGGTCGAGGAGGTCGGCAAGCTGGTCGTCGGGACGGCGACCTCGATCCTGGAGAAGGCCGGGGTGGACGTCGCCGGGGTCGAGCGCCGGCTGGGCGGTCAGTTCCCGCCGTCGGTGGAGACCTTGCAGACCCTGGCCGGGGAGGCGGTCACCGCCGGGCGCGCCGGGGTGGACCTGGCGGTCGGTGTGGCGCGCAACGAGGCGGAGAAGGTCTTCGAGAAGGTCGGCGACCAGGTGACCAAGGTCGGCGTGGTGCTGGCGTACCTGGAGACCAAGCTGCGCGAGGTCGAGGAGGAGACCCCGGCGGCCGGGTCCGGACCGGAGTCGTACGAGGCCGAGGAGCCGGTGCCGGCGCCGCGGGCCGGTGACCTGTTCGGGCGCGGCTGGGAGTTCGAGGAGGAGCGCTCGGCGGTCCCGGCGACGGGGGAGCCGATAGTCGCCGAGCGGGTGGAGGTGGACGAGCCGGTCGAGGTCGATCCACCGGTTCCGCCCGTGTCCCGGGCCGCCCCGGTCCCGACCGAGGCGCCCGCGGCCGAGGAGAGCGCCGCCGGGGAGGGCCTGGCGAAGAAGAGCGCCGCCAAGAAGAGCACGGCCGAGGAAAGCACGGCCGGGGAGAGTCCGGCGAAGAAGAGCGCCGCCAAGAAGAGCACCCCGAGGAAGAGCGCGGCCGAGAAGCCGGCGACGACGGGGACGGCCGGGAAGGGGACGGCCAGGAAGGGGACGGCGGCCGGGAAGGCCACCGCGAAGAAGAAGACGACGACCGTCAAGAAGACCGCCACCGCCAAACAGACCGAGGCCCGGTCCGAGGCGGCCACCCGGTCCGGGACGCCCGCGAAGCGTGCTGCGACCAGGAAGACCACCGTTCGCAAGGCCACCAGCACGAAGAAGCCCGATGCCCGGGACGAGTGAACCGCCCGAGTCCGTCCGGGACGCCGGGGCGTCGGACATGATCGCCCTCGTGGAGCCGCTGGGCGTCGAGCCGGTCCTCACCGGCCACCCCGGAGTGGACGCCGGCCTGGCCCGACTGGAGGCTCTGGACGGGGTCCCGGCCGAGGCACACGTCGCGGTGTACGAAGATGTTCACCAGCGGCTGGTCGACACACTGGCCGCGCTCGATCAGGAATGACCCGCAGGATCCGTAGGAGCTGAACACCAGTGGCAGTGGCACGACGCCGACTCGACGCGGAACTGGTCCGCCGCAAGCTGGCCCGATCGCGTGAGCACGCGTCCGAGCTGATCGCGGCCGGCCGGGTGACCGTCGGCGGCACCACCGCGACCAAGCCGGCCACCCAGGTGGAGACCTCGGCGGCGGTCGTGGTGGCCAAGGACGACAACGACCCCGACTACGTCTCGCGCGGCGGCCACAAGCTCGCCGGCGCGTTCGCGGCCTTCGTACCGCAGGGCCTGGTGGTCGAGGGCCGCCGGGCGCTGGACGCGGGCGCCTCCACCGGCGGCTTCACCGACGTGCTGCTGCGGGCCGGGGCCGCGCGGGTGCTGGCGGTGGACGTCGGGTACGGGCAGCTGGCCTGGTCGCTGCAGAGCGACGACCGGGTCACCGTGATGGACCGCACCAATGTGCGCGAGCTGACCCCGGACCTGATCGGCGGCACCCCGGTGGACCTGGTGGTGGGCGACCTGTCGTTCATCTCGCTGGGCCTGGTGCTCCCGGCCCTCGCCTCGTGCGCGGCCGGGGACGCCGACCTGGTGCTGATGGTCAAGCCCCAGTTCGAGATCGGCAAGGAGCGTCTGGGCAGCGGTGGCGTGGTGCGCAGCCCGCAGCTGCGCGCCGAGATGGTGCGCCAGGTCGCGGGGCAGGCGTGGGAGCTCGGGCTGGGCGTGCGCGCGGTCACCGCGAGCCCCCTGCCGGGGCCGTCCGGCAACGTCGAGTACTTCCTCTGGCTGCGCCGGGACGCCCCGCAGCTGGACCCCGCGGAGGCGGACCGGGCCGTGGCGGAGGGGCCCCGGTAGGGTGCCTTGCGAGCGTCCGGCCCGTCATGCCGTATGGCGCGGCCGCACCGGGGCCAAGGGCGACCCGGCAGGCGTTAGGGAGAGGGCAGCGGCATGAGCGATGAAGAACGTACGGTCTTCCTGATCGCGCACACCGGCCGGGAGGCGGCGCTGCGCAGCGTCGAGGCCCTGGTGCACGGGCTGCTGAAGGCGGGTCTTCGGATCAGACTGCTGGAGGCCGAGGCGGTCGACCTGGACCTGCCGGAGGGCGTCGAGAAGGTGACGGAGGGCCCCGGGGCGGCGGACGGCTGCGAGCTGATCCTGGTGGCCGGCGGGGACGGGACGCTGCTGCGCGGGGCGGAGCTGGCGCGCTCGCACGGGCTGCCGATGCTCGGGATCAACCTGGGCCGGGTGGGCTTCCTCGCCGAGGCCGAGCGGGACGACCTGGCCGTGGTGGTGGAGCGGGTGGTGGACGCCGACTACGAGGTCGAGGAGCGGATGACGATCGATGTCATCGTCCGCACCAACGGCGATGTGGTCCACGAGGACTGGGCGCTGAACGAGGCCTCGATCGAGAAGGCGGCGCGGGAGCGGATGCTGGAGGTGGTGACCGAGGTGGACGGCCGCCCGGTCTCCAACTTCGGCTGTGACGGTGTGGTGTGCGCGACGCCGACCGGCTCCACCGCGTACGCGTTCTCCGGCGGCGGGCCGGTGGTGTGGCCGGAGGTGGAGGCGCTGCTGATGGTGCCGATCTCCGCGCACGCGCTGTTCGCCCGCCCGCTGGTGACCTCGCCGGAGTCGGTGTTGGCGGTCGAGGTGCAGCCCAAGACCCCGCACGGTGTGCTCTGGTGCGACGGGCGGCGTTCGGTCGAACTGCCCGCCGGGGCGCGGGTGGAGGTCCGTCGGGGCCGGACTCCGGTGCGGCTGGCGAGGCTGCACCGGGCGCCGTTCACCGACCGGCTGGTGGCCAAGTTCGCGCTGCCGGTGACGGGTTGGCGCGGCCGGGCCGGCCACTGCTAGCACCTCCCGCAGGAGGCCCGCCCACCGGCAGGCCGGTGGGTGGGCGGCCGGCCGCGGCTCGTCCGGATGTGCCGAGGCCGGTGCGCGCCAGGGGCTTTCGCCTGTCCCGGGGCCGCGCACCGGCCGATCGCATGCCGCTGACGAACTGTCAGACCGCCAGTGGCTGGGCCTCGTCGGCCGGTTCGAGCCGTCCGTCGGCCGCCGCCTGGGCGGCCAGGGCGGCGAGGCGTTCGACGGCGGCGGGGACGGTCGCGGCGGGCACGGTGACCGGGAGACGGATGTGGTGCTCGAAGGCGCCGTCCGAGCCGAAGCGGTTGCCCGAGGCGATCCGGACCCCGCCGCGCTCCCCGGCCCGGGCCAGCGCGGCGCCGGACAGGCCGCCGGTGGAGACCCACAGCGAGAGACCGCCGGTCGGCATGGTGAAGCTCCAGTCGGGCAGCCGTTCGGGCAGGGCGGCGGCGAAGGCCCGCGCGGTGGCCCGCAGCCGGGTCAGCTGGTGCTCCCGGACGTCGGGCAGCAGTTCGCCCAGCAGTTCGGCGGCGATCAGCTGGTCCAGCACCGGGGTGCCGACGTCGCTGTAGACCCGCTCGGTGGCCAGTCGGCGCACCAGCGCCGGCGCGGCCCGGACCCAGCCGATCCGCAGACCGCCCCAGAGCAGCTTGCCCGCCGAGCCGACGGTGACCACCTGGGCGGAGCGGTCCAGTGCGGCCATGGGGCGCGGCAGCGGGGTGGAGGGCGGGACGCCCCAGCCGAGTTCGGCGGTGGTCTCGTCCGCCAGCACGATGCTTCCGGCGGCCCGGGCGGCGGCCAGCAGTTCGCGGCGCTGCTCCTCGTCGATCAGGGTGCCGGTCGGGTTGTGGAAGTCCGGGATCAGGTAGGCGACCTTGGGGCCGGCGCCGCGCAGCACCCGCCGCCACTCGTCGAGGTCCCAGGTGGGCCGCGGAGTCCAGGCGTACGGCACCGGGACCAGGCGCGCACCGGCCAGCCGCAGTGCCTGCAGGGTGTTCGCGTAGCTGGGCGCCTCGACGGCGACCCGGTCGCCGCGGCCGATCAGGGTCCGCTGGAGCAGGTGCAGGGCGCCCATGGCGCCGGTGGTGATCAGGATCTGGTCGGGGGTGGTGGGCAGTCCGCGCTCGGTGAAGCGGCGGGCGACGGCCTCGCGCAGCACCGGGACGCCGGTGGGGTAGTGGCCGTGCCCGGCGGCGTAGTGCGGCAGCTGTTCGACGGCCCGGGCGGCGGCCTGGCCGACCCAGGGCTGCGGGGCGGGCGGGGCGGCGACGCCGAGGTCCAGCATGCGGCTCTGCTCGTCCGGCGGGACGGGGTGCAGGGCCTCGCTGGGTGGCGGGGCGCCCTCGGGCAGGGCGGTCCAGCTGCCCGCGCCGCGCCGGCTGCGCAGGTAGCCGTCGCCGCGCAGGGTCTCGTACGCGGTGGCGACGGTGGTGCGGCTCATCGCGAGGGCGGTGGCCAGCTCGCGTTCGGCGGGCAGTCGGGCGCCGACCGGCAGCCGGCCCTCGGTGACCAGCAGCCGGATCTGCCCGGCCAGGGTGCGGTAGGCGGGGCGGCGGGCGGCGGCCGGCTCGGGGAGCCGGGCGGTGGCGAGCAGCCGCGCCAGGGCGGGCGGGGTGACGGTGGTGTGCCAGTCGACCATGGCTGAATAAGTCCACTTGCTAGAGATTGGCCCTGGAGCAGGCCGCTTTGGACTGGCCATCATGGCAGGGCGGCCGTGCCGGCCGCCACCACCGGGTGTCCCGGTGGTGCAGCACCACCGCAGGAGCACGCCTTGGCCACCACGACCACACCGGCATCGGCCGCCACCACCACCCCCGCACCGGCCGCCGGGCGGAGCCTCGCCGTCCGGGTGTTCGGCGACACCCACGCCCTCGGCCGCCGGATACCGCAGCTGTTCGCCGGCCTCGTCCTGTACGGCGTGAGCATGGCGCTGATGCTCCGCTCCGGCCTCGGCCTCGACCCCTGGGACGTCCTGCACCAGGGCCTGCAGCGCACCGTCGGGCTATCGGTCGGCGCCTGGGTGACGATCTGCGGGGCTCTCGTCCTGCTGCTGTGGATCCCGCTGCGCCAGCGCCCCGGCCTGGGCACCGTCGCCAACGTGCTGCTGATCGGCGCGGCCATGGACGTCACCCTGCGGGTCGTCGGCGGCCCCGGCGCCCTGCCCGTCCGGATCGCGCTGTCGGTCGGGGCGATCGTCCTCAACGGCCTGGCCACCGGCCTCTACATCGGCGCCCGGCTCGGCCCCGGCCCGCGCGACGGCCTGATGACCGGCCTGCACCGGCGCACCGGCCGTTCGCTGCGACTTCTCCGGACCGGCATCGAGGTGACGGTCCTCACCGCCGGTGTGCTGCTCGGCGGCACCGCCGGGGTCGGCACCGTCGCGTACGCGCTGGCCATCGGCCCGATGGCGCAGCTCTTCCTGCGCTGGTGCACCGTGCCGGTGGCCGCCGAGGACTCCCGGAAGGGATGAACTTCCGGGCGCGGAGTTGCCGCGCGCCGTTGTCGTTCGTCGCGCGCCGGGGGCGGAACCTCGTAAGGTCGTCTCCGTGTTGGACGAGATGCGGATACGGGATCTTGGGGTCATCGACGACGCGGTGGTCGAACTCGCCCCCGGCTTCACCGCCGTGACCGGTGAGACCGGCGCCGGAAAGACCATGGTCGTGACGAGCCTGGGCCTGCTGCTCGGCGGCCGCGCCGACCCGGGCCTGGTGCGCAACGGCACCGGACGCGCCGTCGTGGAGGGCCGGCTGGAGCTGCCCGCCGACTCCCCGGCGGCGGCCCGTGCGATCGAGGCGGGGGCCGAACTGGACGACGGCGCGCTGCTGATCAGCCGGACCGTCTCCGCCGAGGGCCGCTCCCGGGCGCACGTCGGCGGCCGGTCCGTCCCGGTCGGGCTGCTCGCCGAGCTCGGCGAGGACCTGATCGCCGTGCACGGCCAGACCGACCAGCAGCGCCTGCTGCGCCCGGCCCGCCAGCGCGGCGCGCTGGACCGGTACGCGGGCGCCTCGGTGGCCGGGCCGCTGGCCCGATACCGGGAGACCTACCGCGTCCTGCGCGAGGTCTCCGCGACCCTGGAGGAGCTGACCACCCGGGCCCGCGAGCGCGCCCAGGAGGCCGATCTGCTGCGCTTCGGCCTGGACGAGATCGCCGCCGCCGAGCCGGTGGCCGGCGAGGACGCGGAGCTGGCCGCCGAGGCCGAGCGGCTCGGCCACGCCGACGCGCTGTCCTCCGCCGCGACCCTCGCCCACGCCGCCCTGGCCGGCGAGCCGGTCGACCCGGAGGCGCTGGACGCGGGCACCCTGCTCGCCCAGTCCCGCCGGGCCCTGGACGCCGTGCGCCACCACGACGAGCGGCTGGCCGCCCTGGCCGACCGCCTCAACGAGGTCGGCTACCTGCTCGCCGACGTGGCCGGCGACCTGGCCGGCTACGCGGACGACCTGGACGCCGACCCGGTGCGCCTGTCCGCCGTCGAGGACCGCCGGGCCGTACTGGCCCAGTTGCTGCGCAAGTACGGCGGCGAGGAGAACTCGCTCGCCGAGGTGATCGCCTGGGCCGAGGCCGGGGCGGTGCGGCTCGCCGAACTGGACGGCGACGACGACCGGATCGACGAGCTGGGCGCCCGGGAGACCGAGCTGCGGGCCGAGCTGGCCGAGCTGGCCGCCGAGGTCTCGCGGGCCCGGCACGCCGCGGCCGGACGGTTCGCCGAGGCGGTCTCCGCGGAACTCGCCGAACTGGCCATGCCGCACGCCCGGGTGACCTTCTCGATCGGCCAGGTCGACGACCTGGCCGGGATCGAGGTCGGCGGGCGCACCGTCGCCTACGGTCCGCACGGCGTGGACGAGGTGGAGGTGCTGCTGGCCCCGCACCCGGGTGCCCAGCCGCGCCCGATCGCCAAGGGCGCCTCCGGCGGTGAGCTGTCCCGCGTGATGCTCGCCGTCGAAGTGGTCTTCGCGGGCGCCGACCCCGTCCCCACCTACCTGTTCGACGAGGTGGACGCGGGCGTCGGCGGCAAGGCCGCGGTCGAGATCGGCCGCCGGCTGGCCAAGCTGGCCGAGTCCGCCCAGGTCGTGGTGGTCACCCACCTCCCGCAGGTCGCCGCGTTCGCCGACCGGCACCTGGTGGTGGTGAAGACCAACGACGGCACCGTGACCCGCAGCGGCGTCAAGGTGCTGAACGACGAGGAGCGGGTGCGCGAACTCTCCCGGATGCTGGCCGGCCTGGAGGACTCGGAGCTGGGCCGCGCCCACGCCGAGGAGCTGTTGGCCGCCGCGCGGGCCCCGCGCCGCCGGTAGCCGGCGCCGGCGGCCCCCTCGGACACCGGCGACGCGCCCCGGTGGCGCCGACTGTCCAAGAGGGCCGCCGACCTGGCATGGTGGCGCCTGGACACTGGCTTTCCAGCCCCGAGCGCCGCCGGGCGGGCAATCCTCGCGAGGCGGCGCGCGAACCTGATCGAGTCGGATGCGAGACGACGTGGACCATTCCGCCGCCCGGGCCACCGCGGCCGTCCCCGAACCGGGGCAGCTGCACGTGGTACTCGTCCTGGCCGCCAGCACCGGCGGCATCGGTGCGCACGTGCGCTCCCTGGCCCAGGGCCTGGTCGCGCACGGAGTGAGCGTCACGGTCTGCGCGCCGGCCGGCGCGGACGCGCTGTTCGGCTTCTCCCGCACGGGTGCCCGGTTCCACACCGTCGACATCACCCCCACCGCGGGCGCCCGCAGCGACGCCACCGCGATCGGCGAGCTGCGCCGGGCCTTCACCGGCGCCGACGTGGTGCACGCCCACGGGCTGCGCGCCGGGCTGCTGTCCGACCTGGCGCTGCGCACCGCCGGCCGCTTCCCGGGCCTGCGCCCGGAGACCCCGCTGGTGGTCACCTCGCACCACGCGCTGCTGGCCACCGGGATGGAACGCCGGCTGCAGCGGCTGATGGAGCGCCGGGTGGCGCGCGCCGCCGACCTGGTTCTCGGCGCCTCCTCCGACCTGGTCGCCCGGGCCCGCGAACTGGGCGCCACCGACGCCCGGCTGGGCCCGGTGGCGGCCCCGCCGATGCCCGACGGGCAGCTCGCCCGCACCGAGGCCCGTACCGCGCTGCTCGGCGCGGACCCGGACCGCCCGCTGGTGCTGGCGGTCGGCCGGCTCGTCCCGCAGAAGGCCTTCGGCGTCCTGCTGGACGCCACCCGGGAGCTGTCCGCGCTGGACCCGGAGCCGCTGGTGCTGCTCGCCGGGGACGGCCCGGAGGCGGGCGTGCTGCGCGAGCGGACGGCCGCGGAGAAGCTGCCGGTGCGGTTGCTCGGCTACCGCACCGACGTGCCCGACCTGCTGGCCGCCGCCGACGTGGTGGTGATCTCCAGCCGCTGGGAGGCCCGCTCGCTGGTGGTGCAGGAGGCGATGCGGGCCGGCGTGCCGGTGGTCGCCACCGCCGTCGGCGGCATCCCCGAACTGGTCGGCGAAGCCGCCGTACTGGTGCCCCCCGGCGACCCGGCGGCGCTCGGTCGCGCGGTGCGCGCCCTGCTGGCCGACCCGGGCCGCCGCGAGCAGCTGGTGGCGGCCGGCCGGCAGCAGGCCGAGACCTGGCCGGACGAGGCCGCCACCGTCGCCCAGGTGCTCAGCACCTACGACGAGCTGGTGCAGCGCGGCTAGACCGGCTCCGGACGGTGGCCCGCTAGACGGTGGCCCGCTCGACCCGGTCGGCGGCCGGGCCGTCCGGCTGGGCGGACAGGTACGCGGCGCCGCAGGCCGTCAGCCGCAGCGCGGTGTCGATCAGCGGGACGTGGCTGAAGGCCTGGGGGAAGTTGCCGACCTGGCGCTTGAGCCGGGGGTCCCACTCCTCGGCGAGCAGGCCGATGTCGTTGCGCAGCGAGAGCAGCCGGTCGAACAGTTCGCGGGCCTCCTGCACCCGGCCGATCATGGCGAGGTCGTCGGCCAGCCAGAACGAGCAGGCGAGGAAGGCGCCCTCGTGGCCGGAGAGGCCGTCGACGTTGTTGCCGCTCTCGTCGTGGGTCGGGTAGCGCAGGACGAAGCCGTCCTCGGTGGACAGTTCGCGCTGGATCGCCTCGATGGTGCCGATGACGCGCTTGTCGTCCGGGGGCAGGAAGCCGACCTGGGGGATCAGCAGCAGCGAGGCGTCCAGCTCCTTGCCGCCGTAGTACTGGGTGAAGGTGTTGCGTTCCGGGTCGTAGCCCTTCTCGCAGACGTCCGCGTGGATCAGCGCGCGAAGCGCGCGCCAGCGCTCCAGGTGGCCAGGGGTGGGCTCGTCCTCGGGGGTCTGCTCCAGCAGCTTGATGGTCCGGTCGACGGCGACCCAGGCCATCACCTTGGAGTGGACGAAGTGCCGGCGCGGGCCGCGGACCTCCCAGATGCCCTCGTCCGGCTCCTGCCAGTGCTCCTCCAGGTAGTCGATCAGGCGCAGCTGGAGGTGGTGGGCGTGGTCGTTGCGGACCAGGCCGGTCATGTGGGCCAGGTGCAGGGCTTCGACGACCTCGCCGTAGACGTCGAGCTGGAGCTGTCCGGCGGCGCCGTTGCCGACCCGGACGGGCTGGGAGCCCTCGTAGCCGGGCAGCCAGTCCAGCGAGGACTCGGTGAGCTCGCGCTCGCCGGCGATGCCGTACATGATCTGGAGGTTCTCCGGGTCGCCGGCCACCGCGCGCAGCAGCCACTCGCGCCAGGCGCGGGCCTCCTCGCGGTAGCCGGTGCGCAGCAGGGAGGAGAGGGTGATGGCGGCGTCGCGCAGCCAGGTGTAGCGGTAGTCCCAGTTGCGTTCGCCGCCGATGTCCTCGGGCAGGGAGGTGGTGGGGGCGGCGACGATGCCGCCGGTGGGGGCGTAGGTGAGGCCCTTGAGGGTGATCAGGGAGCGGATCACGGCCTCGCGGTAGGGGCCCTGGTAGGTGCACTGGTCGGCCCACTCGTGCCAGAAGTCGGCGGTGGCGTCGAGCATCCCCTCGGCGTCCGGGGGCCTGGGCGGGTCGAGGTGGGAGGCCTGCCAGGTGAGGGCGAAGGCGATCCGCTCGCCGGCTGTGACGGTGAAGTCGGCGTAGGTGGTGAGGTCGCGGCCGTAGGTCTCGGCCTTGCCGTCCAGCCAGACCGAGTCGGGGCCGGCGACGGCGACGGTGCGGTGGCCGCCGTCGGCCTGTTCGACGCGGTGCACCCAGGGCACGATGCGGCCGTAGGAGAAACGCATCCGCACGGCCGAGCGCATCCGCACGGTGCCCGTGACGCCCTCGACGATCCGGATCACCTGGGGGACGGCGTCCTTGCCGGCCAGCGGGCGCGGCGGCATGAAGTCGATCACCCGGACGGTGCCGCCGTCGGTGTCCCACTCCTGCTCCAGGACCAGCGAGTCGCCCCGGTAGCGGCGGCGGTCGGCGGGCACGGCGGGGGCGGCGGCGGTGGGCGGGGGCACCCGCAGGTCGGCGGTGTCGGCGATGCGGGCCCGGCCCGTGTCGGCGGGGGGCGTGGCGGCGGCCGGCGCGGGGACCTCGGTCTGGACGGCCTCGGCCGGGCCGATCCGCCAGAAGCCGTGTTCATCGGTGCCGAGCAGGCCGGCGAACACGGCCGGAGAGTCGAAGCGGGGAAGGCAGAGCCAGTCCACCGCCCCGTCCCTGCTGACCAGGGCAGCGGTCTGCATGTCCCCGATGAGTGCGTAGTCCTCGATACGGCCGGCCACGTGGATCTCCAGTTCGCAATGTGGTCAGGGCATCGGCGAGCGGAGGGAGCGAGCGGTCTGCGGGGCCGGAGGTCCACCCCGGGACGTCCGGCCTGCCGGGGGTGGTGGCAGGCCTTGCTGGAGTGTCCGCGGGGCTCGGTCGAGCCCCTGGAGTGGGTGGGGATGGGCTGGAATACGGGGAGGTCCGGTCGCGCATCGGGGACCGGGAGTGTCCTGACCCTCCCACGCCCTCCGCGTGCTCGTGCTGTCGGCGATGCGTCCGAGCAGCTTACGACGGACGAAAGGGGCGAAGCACGCGGGCGCAGCCCGGTGTGGCGCCGCAATTCGGCGGAAATGCCGTGCATCGCGAGGGCGCGGCGCAGGATGGTCCGGAAGGATCACCTCCGGCTGGTCCGGCCGGATGAGTCGCGATGGTCCGGACGGATACCGGGCTCTGGCCCGGTCCGGCGGGTTGTGCGACCGGTGTGAAATCTGTGGCGCGTGGTGCGCCGGTGGTGCGCCCCGCGCGCGCCCCCGATGCGGCGCGCGCGGCCCGGAACGGCGTCCGGGTCCGGTCGCTGATACCCTGGTATCCCGTGGACCGGCGGGATCAAACGCCCCGGACCAGCCGAACCGACGACCCAACGAGCGCCGCGCACCGAGCCGGCCTCCGTCGCCCGGCGAACCCCGAGCCTCCCGCCCACGTCTGCTTCGACACGCGACCCACGGGAGCCCCCTCTTGGCACAGCCCCATTCCGGCAAGGCAGCGAACGGCCGCGCCGTGACGACCAAGCACCTCTTCGTCACCGGGGGTGTCGCCTCTTCTCTCGGAAAGGGGCTCACCGCCTCCAGCCTCGGCGCGTTGCTCAAGGCCCGCGGCCTGCGCGTGACGATGCAGAAGCTCGACCCCTACCTCAACGTGGACCCGGGCACGATGAACCCGTTCCAGCACGGTGAGGTGTTCGTCACCGACGACGGCGCCGAGACCGACCTGGACATCGGCCACTACGAGCGGTTCCTGGACACCAACCTGCACGGCTCGGCGAACGTCACCACCGGCCAGGTGTACTCGACCGTCATCGCCAAGGAGCGCCGCGGCGAGTACCTGGGCGACACCGTCCAGGTCATCCCGCACATCACCAACGAGATCAAGTCCCGGATCCGCCGGATGGCGACCGAGGACGTCGACGTGGTGATCACCGAGGTCGGCGGCACCGTCGGCGACATCGAGTCGCTGCCGTTCCTGGAGGCCGTCCGCCAGGTCCGCCACGAGGTCGGCCGGGACAACGTGTTCTTCGTGCACGTCTCCCTGCTGCCGTACATCGGCCCCTCGGGCGAGCTGAAGACCAAGCCCACCCAGCACTCCGTCGCCGCGCTGCGCAACATCGGCATCCAGCCCGACGCGATCGTTCTGCGCGCCGACCGCGAGGTCCCGCAGGCGATCAAGCGCAAGATCTCGCTGATGTGCGACGTGGACGAGGAGGCCGTGGTCGCGGCCATCGACGCCAAGTCGATCTACGACATCCCCAAGGTGCTGCACGGCGAGGGCCTGGACGCCTACGTGGTGCGCCGCCTGGACCTGCCGTTCCGCGACGTTGACTGGACCACCTGGGACGACCTGCTGCGCCGCGTCCACGAGCCGCAGCACATCGTCAAGGTCGCCCTGGTCGGCAAGTACATCGACCTGCCGGACGCGTACCTGTCGGTGACCGAGGCGCTGCGCGCCGGCGGTTTCGCCAACAACGCCCGGGTCGAGATCAAGTGGGTCACCTCGGACGACTGCGAGACCCCCGAGGGCGCCCGGGCGCAGCTCGGCGACGTCGACGCGATCTGCATCCCCGGCGGCTTCGGCGACCGCGGCGTCAACGGCAAGGTCGGCGCGATCACCTTCGCCCGCGAGAACAAGGTCCCGCTGCTGGGCCTGTGCCTGGGCCTGCAGTGCGTGGTCATCGAGGCGGCCCGCAACCTGGCCGGCCTGCCGGAGGCCAACTCCACCGAGTTCGACGCCGCCGCCAAGCACCCGGTCATCTCCACGATGGCCGAGCAGCTGGCCATCGTCGACGGCAAGGGCGACCTGGGCGGCACCATGCGCCTGGGCCTGTACCCGGCCAAGCTCGCCGAGGGCTCGATCGTCCGCGAGGTCTACGACGGCGAGCAGTACGTCGAGGAGCGCCACCGCCACCGCTACGAGGTCAACAACTCCTACCGCGCGGACCTGGAGAAGACCGGCCTGGTGTTCTCCGGCCTCTCGCCCAAGGGCGACCTGGTCGAGTACGTCGAGTACCCGCGCGAGGTGCACCCCTACCTGGTGGCCACCCAGGCCCACCCGGAGCTGAAGTCCCGCCCGACCCGCCCGCACCCGCTGTTCGCGGGCCTGGTCAAGGCGGCCATCGAGATCAAGACCGCGGCCTCCGAGTAGTCCCCGGTCGTTGCGGTCGGCTGTCGTCGGCCGCGGTCGTCGACAGCGCTCGTTCACCGGACGGCGGCCCCGCGATTCCCGCGGGGCCGCCGTTCGGCGTTAGATTGTGTCGTACTGACGAAAAGGGGAGAGCGATGGACGAGCAGGGCCGCCAGGGGATCTTCGACGTGGCCGAGGAGTGGGAGGTCCGGGAGAGCGGAACGCCGTTCCGGGGCAAGGTCACCGGGGTCCGCAGCGAGGAGGTCCGGATGCCCGACGGCAGCTGGGCGCGCCGCGACTACCAGACCCACCCCGGCTCGGTCTCGGTGCTCGCCCTGGACGACGAGCAGCGGGTGCTGGTGCTGCGCCAGTACCGCCACCCGGTGCGCCAGCGGCTGTGGGAGCTGCCGGCCGGCCTGCTCGACGTGCCCGGCGAGAACCCGTGGCGCGCCGCGCAGCGCGAGCTGTACGAGGAGGCGTACTGCAAGGCCGGTACCTGGCGGATCCTCGCCGACTACTACACCTCCCCGGGCGGCACCGACGAGGCGCTGCGGATGTTCCTGGCCACCGACCTGGCGCCGGCCGAGGGCGAGCGCTACGCGGCCGAGGGCGAGGAGCAGGAGATCGAGGTCGCCTGGGTGCCGGTGCCGGAGCTGATCCGGCTGATCCAGGCTGGGAAGCTGCACAACCCGACCCTGGTCACCGGCACCCTCGCGGTGCACGCCGCGCTCACCGGCCCGGACGGGCTGGACGCGCTGCGCCCGGCGGACTCGCCCTGGCCGGCCCGCCCCTTCGAGGCCTGAGGCGGTCCCGTCGGGTTCCGGGGTGGCCGGTTGGGCTCCGGGGCGGGGCGGGGTGGTCGGTCCGGGTGCGGGGTGGCAGACGGGGGACGAGAGGGCCGGTCGGGGGACGGCCGGCCGCCGTGCGTTGAGTCGTTGGGGTGATTTGCCGATTCGTACGACCGGATGTCACCTCGGCTGAGCCGGACGGTCGAACTACGCTTCGCAGACAGGGCGCCCGTCCCGGGCCGCCTCCGCTGAACTCCGGAGGCTGGGCACCGGATGCCGAGCGTCGGATGCCGAGCGCGCGATGACGTCGGGAGTGGCACGGGTGGCGAGGAAGACGGCGACGATGGACCCCGGCCCCGGCGCGCCCGCCGGGGACGTCCCGGGCCTTGAGCGGCTGCCGGCCGGGCCCGCGCTGTTCGTCGGGCGGCGCGCCGAGCTGGCCGCGCTGCGGGCGGCCGCCGCCCGCCCGGCGAGCGGACGCTGCCCGGTGCTGGTGCTGGCCGGGCGTCCCGGCTCCGGCCGGACCGTGCTGGCGGCCCGCTTCGCCCGTACCGTCGCCGCCGACTACCCGGACGGCGTGCTGTTCGTACGGCTGTCCGCCCCGGACGGCGGCCGGGTGCCGCCGGCCCGGGCCGCCCGGCTGCTGCTGGAACAGCTCGACCCGCAGGCCGTCGTGCCGCTGCCCGGCGCCGGCGAGGACGGGCGGGACGAACCGGGCTGTGCGGCGCTGCGCGAGGCGCTCGCCGGGCTGCGGGTGCTGCTCGTGCTGGACGACGTCCGGGACGCCGGGCAGGTGTGGCCGCTGCTGACCGACGAGCCCGGCTGCCTGGTGCTCGCCACCACGGCCGGACCGCTCACCGGGATCGAGGACATCGACCCGGTGATCCTCGGTGGGTTGGACCGGCAGGCCTCCGGCGAGCTGCTGGCCGACCTGGTCGGCGGCACCCGGATCTCCTGCGACCCGGTCGGCGGTGCCGACCTGGCCGAGGCCTGCGCCGCCCGGCCGGCCGCGCTGCGGCTGATGGCGGGGTGGCTGCGCGGGAACCCGAAGATCGCGGTCACCGAGGCGGCGCGCGAGCTCAACCGGGTGGTGGGGGAGGAGACGACGGTCACGGCGGCTTCGGTGGACCCTGCCGCGGGCGCCGGGGTCGAGGAGAAGGACAGGCAGAAGGAAAGGGAGAGGGAGAAGCAGGGGGAGAAGCAGAAGGGGCCGGGCAGGGCACCGGGGAAGAGGGAAGGGGAGCGGGAGCGGGCGGCGAGGTCCTCCGGGGCCGCCGGGGCCGCCGGGGCCACAGGGGTGATCGGGGCCACCGGGGCGATCGGGGCGGCGTCGGGTCCGTCGGGCAAGCAGGGGGCCGGCAAGCCCGTCCCGGGGAAGGCGGTCCCGGTCCCGGGGACGGGGGCGGCGCCGCAGGGCCGGGCCGGTGAGTCCGCTCCTGGTGCCGGTGCGGCTGTCTCTCGCGGTGCCGGTGCCGCTTCCGCTGCCGCGGCGACGGAGTCGGCCGGTGATCCGGCGGCCTGGGTGAAGCCCGGCCCGGAGCCGGCCGAGCCGGTGCCCGTCCCCGACAACGACCCGCTGCTCGGCGCGTTCACCCTGCTGTACCGAGGGCTGCCGGCCGCCCAGGCGCGGATGCTGCGCACCCTCACCCTGGCCCCGGCGCAGACCGCCGACCCGCGCACCGCCTCCGCGCTGGTCGGTTGCCCGGTACCGGACGCGGCCGTGACGCTGGCCGCGCTCGCCGAGCGGGAGCTGCTCGGCGAGGAGGCGCCGGCCGCCGACGGCACCGCGCGCTACCGGGTGCCCGGGCGGCTGTACCCCCGGCTGGTCCGGCTGCGCGAGCAGGAGGACCGGCCCACCGAGACCGAGCTCGCCCGGGCCCGGCTGCTGGAGCGGATGGTCCGGCTCACCGAGTCGGCCCGCGCGCTGCTCGACCCGGCGGTCGGCCCCGTCCCGGAGCCGCTGCCCGCCCCGCTGCGGCTGCGGTCGGCCGCGCACGCCCGTGAGTGGCTGCTCGGCGAGCGGGAGCTGCTGCTCGGCGCGGTGGCCGACGCGATCGGCCAGGGCGACCTGGACGGTTCGGCCGGGCGGCTGGTCACCGCGCTGCTGCGGACGCTGCCGCTGACCGGAGCCGCCGCCCCCACCGATCTCTACCGGCTGCACGAGCTGGTGCTGACCGTCGCCGAGCGCGCCGGCCGGCCCCGCCGGGCCTCGGCCGCGCTGCTCAACCTGGGCGACCTCCAGGCCTCGGCGGGCCGCTGGGAGCCGGCCGCCGTCCACTACCGGGCCGCCCTGGAGCACGCCCGCAGGGCCGACGACGAACCGCTCTGCGCCCGGGCCCTGGAGAGCGCCGCCAACTGTCACCGGGCGCTCGGCGACGCGGTGCGGGCCGCCGACTGGTACGGGCGGGCGCTCGGCCTGCGGCAGGCCCTCGGGGACCACGCGGCCGAGGCCCGGCTGCTGGCCCGGGTGGCCGAGGCGCACACCGCGCAGCGCCGTTTCGACGAGGCCGACCGGGAGTACCGGGCCGCGCTCGCGGTGCTGCGCCGGCTGGGCGACGAGCGGGGCCGGGAGGCCGTCGGCGGGGCCCTCGCGGACCTGCGGGAACGCGTGGATGCCGGGTGGTGATAGGCATTTCGGAGGTATTGTCGAAGATGCCCGGTTGGGACGTCTTTGGCGGGTAAGTCGCAGGGGAAGCCTACGAACCTGCCAATGTGTGCGGGAAAATTATTCACTTTGGAAGGCTGACACGCCGACTGGGCTTCATTACACTCGGACTCAGTCGCGCAGCGATCCCGCCCCGGGCTGCCCCGGAGGCTTCCCCACGTGCGCGTCGCCCACCGGTCTTCTCCGGTCGGGACCCCCATGGCAAGAGGACGTGTTCACCCGTGAAGGTCGGCATCCCCCGCGAGGTCAAGAACCACGAGTACCGCGTGGCCATCACGCCCGCCGGCGTGCATGAGCTGGTCCGTAACGGACACGAGGTCTACATCGAGGACAACGCCGGTGTCGGCTCCTCGATCCCGAACGAGGAGTACGTGGCCGCCGGCGCCACCATCCTCCCCACCGCCGACGAGGTGTGGGCCACCGCCGACCTGCTGCTGAAGGTCAAGGAGCCCATCGCCTCCGAGTACCACCGGCTGCGCAAGGGTCAGACCCTCTTCACGTACCTCCACCTGGCGGCCGACCGGGCCGGCACCGACGCGCTGGTCGCCTCGGGCACCACCGCCATCGCGTACGAGACCGTGCAGCTGTCGAACGGCGCGCTGCCGCTGCTCGCCCCGATGTCCGAGGTCGCGGGCCGCCTGGCCCCGCAGGTCGGCTCGTACCACCTGATGCGCCCGGCCGGCGGCCGCGGCACCCTGCCGGGCGGCGTGCCCGGCACCCACCCGGCCAAGGCCGTCGTCATCGGCGGTGGCGTCTCCGGCTGGCACGCGGCCACCATCGCCGTCGGCATGGGTTACGAGGTGACCCTGCTGGACCGCGACATCAACAAGCTGCGCGAGGCCGACCGCATCTTCGGCACCAAGGTCAAGACCATCGTGTCGAACGCCTTCGAGCTGGAGAAGGCCGTCGTGGAGGCCGACCTGGTCGTCGGTGCCGTGCTGATCCCGGGCGCCAAGGCCCCGAAGCTGGTCACCAACGAGCTGGTCTCCCGCATGAAGCCGGGCTCCGTGCTGGTCGACATCGCCATCGACCAGGGCGGCTGCTTCGAGGACTCGCACGCCACCACGCACGACGACCCGACCTTCACGGTCCACAACTCGGTCTTCTACTGCGTGGCCAACATGCCGGGCGCCGTCCCGAACACCTCCACCTACGCGCTGACCAACGCCACCATGCCGTACGTGCTGGAGCTGGCCAACCGCGGGTGGAAGGAGGCGCTGCGCCGCGACGAGGCGCTCGCCAAGGGCCTGAACGTGCACGAGGGCCAGATCACCTTCCCGGCCGTGGCCGAGGCCTTCGGCCTGGAGTCGGTCTCCCTGGAGAGCGTGCTCGCCTGAACCCCCTGACCGCCCGGCGGTCGTTCGCCCCCGACCCGATCCCTTCGGGCCGGGGGCTTCGCCGTGCCCGTGATCAGCGGGTGGGCCGGGCAGGTCGCTCTGTCGTCAATATCTGTCGGTCACGTCACCCGCCCGCAGAAACGTTGGGGCCGGTGACCCTCTCATCCCTTGACAGCAGCCCGCTCGATACTCGACACATCCTGCCCACTACCGTGGATTGTGTTGCTGCGAACGCCTTGAACGGCCTAGAGTCGCAAACCGTCGGCATGCTGCCACGCTGACGAATCGACATAGAGTCCTGGATGACCCAAGGAGGTAAGACGACTTGTGAATGAGTCGACAATTGCTCCCGGGGGTGGTCAGCCAGGACTGGCGGAGCTCACCGCCGGCCAGCCGAGTGAGGAGTCCGGGGCCCGGCAGCCCTCCGTGGGCTCGGCCGAGGTCGGCTCGGTCGCACTCCGTACTTTCGAAGCACGCCAGAACACAGCACAGGTGACCACGGTGACCGATCACGACGCCGACTTGGCGGCCTACGGCCTGGCCTACGGCGAGTTCGCCTACGGCGCCTACGACGACCCGGACGCCGAGTACGAGCCGGACCCGGAGTACGCCGCCACGCTGGCCCCCGACGCCGCGCGGCAGCGCCGCGAGCGGGTCGGCCCCACCGGCCGTCCGCTGCCGTACTTCCCGATCCCCGCGCCGGTCGCCGAGCACGGCCCCGCCCAGATCATCGCCATGTGCAACCAGAAGGGCGGCGTCGGCAAGACCACGTCGACCATCAACCTGGGCGCGGCGCTGGCCGAGTACGGCCGCCGGGTGCTGCTCGTCGACTTCGACCCGCAGGGCGCTCTCTCGGTCGGCCTCGGCGTCAACCCGATGGAGCTCGACGTCACCGTCTACAACCTGCTCATGGAGCGGGGCCTGACGGCCGATGAAGTGCTGCTGAAGACGGCGGTCCCGGGAATGGACCTGCTGCCCTCCAACATCGACCTCTCCGCCGCCGAGGTGCAGCTGGTCAGCGAGGTGGCCCGGGAGTCCGCGCTGGCGCGCGCCCTGAAGCCGCTGCTGCCCGACTACGACTACGTCATCATCGACTGCCAGCCCTCGCTGGGCCTGCTGACGGTCAATGCGTTGACGGCCGCTCACAGCGTGATCGTCCCGCTGGAGTGCGAGTTCTTCGCGCTGCGCGGTGTCGCGCTGCTGACCGAGACCATCGAGAAGGTGTGCGAGCGGCTCAACCCCGAGCTGCGCCTGGACGGCATCCTGGCCACCATGTACGACTCGCGCACCGTGCACAGCCGCGAGGTGCTGGCGCGCGTCGTCGAGGCGTTCGGCGAGCACGTCTTCCACACCGTCATCGGGCGGACCGTGCGCTTCCCGGAGACCACCGTCGCCGGCGAGCCCATCACGACGTACGCGACCAACTCGGTCGGTGCCGCCGCCTACCGCCAGCTCGCCAGGGAGGTGCTCGACCGGTGCCGCCCCGCCGAGTGAGTCTCCCGGGTGCCGACGAGCTGTTCCGGACCACGGGAGGGATGGCGCTGTCGCCCTCCCTCGCGCCGCGTCCGGCCGCCGAGGCAGCCAGACCGGAGACCGCGCGGACCGTCAACGGCCGGCCGGACGGCGCCGAGGGCACCGAATCCGCCCAGGGCGTCCAGGACGACCGGCAGGTGACGCCGGGGCAGCAGGCGCCCGCCTCGGTGCCGGCGCCCGCGCAGCCGCCCGTCCAGCGCTCCGGCGCGACCGTCGGGCCCGTCGCCGCAGGCGCCGCCGGGGCCGGGAAGACCGTCCAGGGCGGCCGCGGAGCCGGTTCCGCCCCGGCGGCCCGGACGCACCAGGGCGCCGCCGAGGAGCAGCCCGGTGCCGCCGGACGCGCCCGGCCGCGCGGCCGCGCGCCGCGCCGGCCCAGCGGGCGCGAGCGGCACGACGAGAAGATCACGGTGTACGTGTCCGCCGAGGAGCTCATGGACCTGGAGCACACCCGGCTGGTGCTGCGCGGTGAGCACGGCCTGGCCGTGGACCGCGGGCGGATCGTCCGGGAGGCCATCGCGGTCGTCCTGGCGGACCTGGAGCAGCGCGGCGAGGCCTCGATCCTGGTTCGGCGCCTGCGCGGCCGGTAGGCGGCGCGGAAGGGCGGCCGGCCGTTGGCGCCGGGCGTCGAGGGGGGCGGTTCGTACCGCCGGCTTCGTGGGGGCGGTTCGTACCGCCGGGTGTCGAGGGGCCGCGGGCCCGGCGTGGGGAGGCCGCCGGGCGGGTGGCGTGGCACCGCGGGCGCGCAAGCGCGCGGGCGTCGGAGGGGGCGCGGAGCGTCGGGAAGGCACCCAGGGGCGCGGGGTGGGGTCGGGGCGGGGTCCCGGCGCCCGAGGGCCGTGCCGGGCTCCGGAGGGGCGTTTCCGGGGATCCGGGGCCGGTCTACGGGTCGGCTGCCGCGCCGAGGGCCTCGTACGGGCCCGGGTGCGCCGGGCGGAGGCCTCGTGGAAGGCGGGCGGAAGGCCGGCGGAGGCTGGTCCGGGGCCCGGTGGAACGGCGTGTCGGTGGCCCCGGGGCGGGGCCGGGGGCGGGGCCGGGTGAAGATGGACCGTCATGCCCAGTACCGCCGAAACCGCTGAAGCCGCTGAAGCCTCCGGAACCTCCGAACCACCGGCCGCCACCGCCGCGAGCGCGACCGTCACTGCGGCTGCTGTGAGTGCGACCGCCACCGCCACTGCCATGAGCGCGGCCGAGAACGAGTCGCGGGGCGGCTTCCGGGTACGGCTGGACAACTTCGAGGGCCCCTTCGACCTGCTGCTCAGCCTGATCGCCAAGCACAAGCTGGACGTCACCGAGGTGGCGCTGGCCACCGTCACGGACGAGTTCATGGCGTACATCCGGGCGATGGGCCCGGACTGGGACCTGGACGCGGCGACCGAGTTCCTGGTGGTGGCCGCCACCCTGCTCGACCTCAAGGCGGCCCGGCTGCTGCCCGTGGCGGAGGTCGAGGACGAGGCGGACCTGGCCCTGCTGGAGGCCCGGGACCTGCTGTTCGCACGGCTGCTCCAGTACCGGGCGTACAAGCGGGCAGCCGCGCTGTTCGGCGAACGCTGGGCGGCCGAGCTGCTGCGCCGGCCCCGGAGCGCCGCCCTGGAGCCACGGCACGCGGAACTGCTGCCGGAGGTCGTCATCAGCGTCGGGCCCCAGCGGCTCGCCGAGCTGGCGGCCAAGGCGATGGCGCCCAGGCCCGCGCCGGTCGTCTACGTGGACCACATCCACACCCCGCCGGTGAGCGTGCGCGAGCAGGCCTCCCTGGTGGTGGGGCTGCTCACCGAGCTGGGCGAGGCCTCCTTCCAGCGGCTGGTCGAGGATGCGCCGGACGACCTGGTGGTGGTCGCCCGGTTCCTGGCGCTGCTGGAGCTGTACCGGGAGCGGGTGCTCGCCTTCGAGCAGCCGGAGGCGCTCGGCGAGCTGGTGGTGCGCTGGGTGGCCGAGGAGGGCCGGGTGGCGGTCGAGGTCACGGACGAGTTCGACCGGCCGGCGGGCGAGGGCGGCGAGGGCGAGGAGGGCGAGCGGCGATGAGCGGCGGGAACGAGGACGGGCGGCCGGTGCGGCGCCCGCTGGGGCTGCCCGGGCAGCCGCGGGCCGAGGAGTGGCTGGAACCGGCCTCCGAGCTGCTGCCGGAGCCGGTGGACCCGGTCCGGCCGGTGGAGCCCGCTCAGCGCGTGCAGCGCGCTGAGCGGGTCGAGCCGGTCGAGCCTGCGGCGCCGGTCGAGCGTGCGGCGCCGGTCGGGCTGGTGGAGTCGGGGGAGCGCGCCGGGCCGGTGGAGCCCGCGGTACCCGAGGGACCGGCGGGGGGTGGGGCGGTGGCGGAGGCCCGTCTCGTGCGTCAGAAGTCGGCCCAGCCGACTTCCGGTGCCGAGGGGGCCGCCGACGCCGGACTGAGGGCCGAGCTGGAGGCCGTCCTGATGGTCGTCGACGAGCCGGTGGCGGAGGAGCGGCTGGCAGGGGTGCTGGAGCGGCCCCGGGCCGAGGTGGCGGCCGCGCTGCGGGAGCTGTCCGTCGAGTACACGGCCCAGGGCCGCGGTTTCGACCTGCGGCTGGTCGCGGGCGGCTGGCGGTTCTACAGCCGGGACACCTGTTCCGCGGCCGTCGACCGCTTCCTCCTGGACGGCCAGCAGGCCCGGCTCAGCCAGGCCGCGCTGGAGACCCTGGCGGTGGTCGCCTACCGGCAGCCGGTGTCCAGATCGCGGGTTTCCGCCGTCCGCGGTGTGAACTGTGACGGCGTGATGCGTACCCTGGTACAGCGAGGACTGGTGGAAGAGGCCGGATCCGAGCCCGAAACAGGTGCGATCCTGTATCGGACGACGAACTACTTCCTGGAACGGATGGGGCTCCGCGGCCTGGACGAGCTGCCGGAGCTTGCTCCCTTCCTGCCCGAGGTCGACGACGTGGAAGCGGAGTCCCTGGAGGGCACGATGATCGCGGAGGCGGTCGCCGCCGCTGCCGCGCAGGCCGCGGACGGCAGTGGCGAGGCCGATCGGGCCGGGCCCGATCGGTAGGGGGCGGTGAGGTCGGCCGAAACGACCGCACATCCCAGACGGAACGACGTACGGACACTTTGATGCGTAGCAGTGGCAACGGCAGGAACAGCAGCGGCGGCGGGAGCGGTCGCGGCGGGCAGGGCGGGGGCCGGGGCGGCAGCTCCTATGGCGGCGGCGGCAGCAGCAGCAGCCGCGGCGGCGGCGGCTCGGGCGCGCGCGGGGGTTCGTACGGCGGCGGCGGTGGCCGCGGCGGCTCCGCTTCGGGGTCGGGCTCGCGCGGCGGCTCGTACGGTCGTGACGACCGGCGCGAGGGCCGCCGGGACGACCGGCGTGACGACCGCCGCTACCCGGACCGCCCGCTGCGGCCCGAGGAGCGCAAGTACGACCGCCCCGAGTACGGCGGCGGCCCCAACGCCACCCCGGCCCGCGGCGGCTACACCGGCCGGCGCCCCGGCCCGGCCCCGCGCCCGCGCCGTGAGGGCCAGGGCGCCCCGGGCGACCCGCGCCGTCAGCCGCAGCGCTCGCGCGAGCTGCAGGCCAAGATCGAGGACGCCGTCCTCGCCCGGCACGACAAGCCGGCCGTCAAGCTCCCCAAGACCTTCGGCGAGCCCGAGGGCGAGCGCCTGCAGAAGGTGCTGGCCCGGGCCGGCGTCGGCAGCCGCCGCGCCTGCGAGGAGCTGATCGAGCAGGGCCGGGTCGAGGTCAACGGCAAGCGCGTCACCGAGCAGGGCAAGCGGGTCGACCCCCAGAAGGACGAGATCAAGGTGGACGGCCTGACCGTCGCCACCCAGTCCTACCTGTTCTTCGCGCTGAACAAGCCGGCCGGCGTGGTCTCCACCATGGAGGACCCGGACGGCCGCCAGTGCCTGGGCGACTACGTGACCAACCGGGAGACCCGGCTGTTCCACGTCGGCCGCCTGGACACCGAGACCGAGGGCATCATCCTGCTCACCAACCACGGCGAGCTGGCCCACCGTCTCACCCACCCGCGCTACGGCGTGACCAAGACCTACCTGGCCGCGATCCAGGGCCCGATCCCGCGCGACCTGGGCAAGCAGCTGGCCCAGGGCGTGGAGCTGGAGGACGGCTACGCGCGCGCCGACAGCTTCAAGGTGATCTCCAACGTCGGCAAGAACTACCTGGTCGAGGTGACCCTGCACGAGGGCCGCAAGCACATCGTCCGCCGGATGCTGGCCGAGGCCGGCTTCCCGGTCGAGAAGCTGGTGCGCACCCACTTCGGCCCGATCGCCCTGGGCGACCAGAAGTCGGGCTGGCTGCGCCGTCTGACCAACCCGGAGGTCGGCCAGCTGATGCGCGAGGTCGGCCTGTAGGCCCGTCCCCGTCCGCTCTGCCGGAGCCCCCGGCCGCACCTGCTGCGGCCGGGGGCTCCGGCGTTCCCGGGGACCCCCGGTCCGGGGCGTGCGGGTGTCCATGTGCGGGTGTTCACGTGTGGGGTGTGTGCGGGCGGGCGCTGCGGACGTCCACGTTTCGGACGAGTGGTGTGAGCCGGGACGCAACCGCTGGTCACGGCCTTGTCAGCGTCATGATCCGTGGCCGAGGATGGCCACCGGCGCACCACGCCGCGGTGTGGCGGGACTGCGCCAGCACGGGGCGCGCGGGTCGGGGCGGGAACGAGCCAACGGGAACGGGCGAGCAGGGGGAGAGGGCGTCGTGTCCGATGCAGCACTGGGACGGGCCGGCGGACAGGCCCTCGGCGCGCTGGGACTGGCGGAGCCGGACGGGCAGGTCTACGCGGCACTGGTGGCCAACCCCCAGTCCACGGCGGAGGAGCTGGCGGAGAGCTGCGGGCTGACGTTCCAGCAGAGCGTGCGCGCACTGGACCGGTTGGCGCAGCAGGGCATGGCCACCCGGGCGCCGGTGGACCGGCACCGCTACCTGCCGGTCCCGCCGGACGTCGCGATCGGCACGCTGATCGGGCACCGGGAGTCGGAGCTCCGCTACGCCCGGGCCGAGATGCACCGGCTGATGGACGCCTTCCGGGAGGCCTCGCGGTACACCGACCCGGCGCACTCGGTGGAGGTGCTGACGGGCGGCGAGGCGATCGCCCAGCGGCTGGAGCACATCACCGAGACCAGCCAGTACCAGGTGCGCGGCTTCGACCGTCCGCCGTACATCCAGGACCCGGTGGCGCCGATGCCCCTGCAGCGGCGGCGGCTGCGCGAGGGCGTGAAGTTCCGGACGATCTACGACCGGGAGGCGGTGGCCTGGCCGGGGCGGCTGGAGAAGAACATCCTGGCCGGGGTCGAGGACGGCGAGGAGGCGCGGGTCCGGCCGGCGCTGCCGATGAAGATGATCATCTCGGACGACCGGATGGCCATCATCCCGATCAGCGTCGGTGACAGCGTGCTGGATGCCGCGTACGTGATCCACCCCTCGGCGCTGCTCCAGGCGCTGGACACGCTGTTCGAGGCGGAGTGGGAGCGGGCCGTGCGGTTGCAGGCGGAGGCCGGGTCGGAGGACGGTGCGTCGGGGCCGGAGGCCGACCACCGCAAGCTGCTGGGCCTGCTGGCGGCCGGGCTCACCGACGAGTCGATCGCCCGTTCGCTCGGCTGGAGCGCCCGGACCACCCAGCGCCGCCTCCAGAGCCTGATGCGCTCGCTGGGCGCCACCACCCGCTTCCAGGCCGGGATGGCGGCCAGGGAGCGGGGGTGGCTGTAGGGAATGTTGTGACAATTCTTGGTGTCGTGACGGCGCGACGGTCCGTGGAGTCGTGGCCATCCGCATTGTTATGACATTTCGCGTGTTCCGCGTGCTCCGCGTGCTCCATGTGTTCCTTGTGTTCCGCGGGAACGGCGGGGAGCGGGGGAGCTGCCGGCTCCTCGGAACCGCGTGAACCCCGGGAATTGCGTGAACCCCCAGAGCGGCGTGAACCCCGAGACTCGCGTGAACCCCGGGAATTGTCATAACTTTCCCCGGTCGTGCCCCGTCAGCTCCAGGGGCTGAGCGCGGCCCAGCGGCCGTCCGGGCCGCGCTCGACCTTCTCCAGGCCGACCACGGCGGTGCGGTTCAGCCGCCCGTAGATGTGCGGGAACAGCACACCGGGGGTGGCCCCCGGTGGCGGGGCGCCGTTCGGCGCCTCCCACTTCACCATCGGCTCCACCAGCGATTCCTCGATCAGCAGCACCATCAGCGGTTCGGGGGTGTCGGCGAAGAAGGCGTTGGCCACCGCGAGCGCCGTCTGTTCGTCCGCCGAGCAATGGATGAACCCGTCGGTGAGCAGCGACGCGGTGGCGTACGGGCGGCCGGGGTCGGCCAGCCAGTCGTCCAGGGGAGCAAGGTGGAGGATCATGCTTCCTTTTCTACCCGTTGTCTCCGGTTTGGTCCTGAGCGGCCGTCATCGGCACGGCGGTGTCCGCCGTGCCGACCGCAGCGGTCAGAGTCCGGCCACCTTGGCGGACGCGGACACCTCGTACACCAGGGTGAGGGTGCGCCGGGCGCCCGGGGCGAGCGGGACGTCCCAGCGGACGATGCCCTCGGTGTCGAAGGAATCCGGCGCCGGGGCGCACTCCTCCTTGCGCAGCCGTACCTCGACCGCCGACACCTCGCTGACCGGAACCCGCTCGCGCACCGTGACGATCCGCTCGTCGCGCTCCTCCGGGCCGGAGAAGCGGGACAGGTGCAGTCGGACCGTCCGGGTGGTGGTCTGGCGGCCGGTGAGGCCGGCGGTGGCCTGGCGCTCCTCGGCCTCCCGGACCACCCGGTAGCCGTCCGAGCTGCCGAAGGACAGTTCGGCCTCGGCGCCGGCGGCGGTGAAGCGGAGCTCGCCGCGGCCGGTGAAGCCGCTGCCGCGGACCAGCTCGACCGGGCCGGACAGCAGCGGGTGCCCGGCCGTGTTGCGGAACCGGACCACCTGGGTGACCAGCGGGGACAGTTCCGGGGCGCAGGCGTACTCGCTGCTCGCCGGCCCGGTGAAGGCGCCCAGCGGCACCCGGTGGGCGCGGCCGTCGGAGGGCACGGTCGCGGGGGCGGGGGCGGGCAGCACCCGGACCTCGCCGCCGTCGTCCACGCCCGGAACCCTGGAGTCCGCGCCCAGGGTGGCGACCGCCTCCTCGCGCAGCTCGACCTCGACCGTGCGGCGCTCCTCGTCGGTGCGTTCGCGCAGCACCAGGACGTCCTCGGCGACCGCGGGCGGGGCGGTGGCGAGGGCGGAGCGAGCGGTGGAGAAGGTGAGCCGGGCGTTCGTCCAGTCCTCGCCGGTGCGCTGCCAGACCACCGCCTCCGACTCCAGGCGCAGGTCGGTGCCGTCCAGGGTCGCCCGGTAGGAGGGTCGCCACAGCGCACAGGGCACCAGGTGGGAGACGGTCAGCTCGGCGGGGCCGGGCCGCGCCGCCTCGACGGTGAGCTCCAGGTGGGCGGTCAGCTCGGCCGGGTCCTCCTCCGCCCGGTCCAGCGCGATCAGGGCCTGTGAGCGCTCCTGCTCCAGGCGGCGCAGCCGGGAGTGGGTGGCGCGCAGGTCCTCGCCGTAGCGCTCGCGTTCGGTGTCCACCCGGCCGAGCTCCCGGGCCCAGCGGTTGGGTTCGAGCTCGCCGAGGCCGGCGCCTTCGCCGATCTCGCGCAGCAGGTCGGCGGAGAGCTGGGCGAGCAGTGCCAGGCGGGCCTCCAACCGGGCCCGGGTCTGGTCGGCCAGCCGCGTCTCGGCGTCCAGCCGGTGCAGCCGGTGGCGCAGTTCGGAGTCCTCCGGGCCGGGCGGCAGCGGGGCGCGCGGGGTCCAGTCGCGCACCAGCCGGGCGTCCAGCACCCGGACGCCGTCGGTGGCGGATTCGGCGCGCAGGGTGCGGTCGACGGCGAGGGCGGTGAGCGGGCCGAGGCGCAGCCGCTGCACGCCCGCGGCGAGCCCGACCGTCGTGGTGCGCTCGACCTGGCTGCGGTCCTCCAGGCAGGTCACGGCGGTGACGGGGAGGGGAAGGGTCTCGACGGTCATCGCTCAGTTCCTCCGGTTTCCGCCGACGATGGCCTTTCCGGCCGGGATCTTGATCAGGTAGCCGCCGTCCAGCTCGGTGCGCCCGCCCGGCGGCAGGTCGACGCGCCAGAGCCGGGTGCTGGGCGGGCAGTCCGGTGCGGAGACGGTCGGGGCGTGCCAGTCGGCCCGCTCCTCGATCCGGATCTCGGCGTCGGAGGTGACCGGCACCCGCTCGCGGACCTCCACCGTGACGGCGCGTGCGAGCCGGTTCGCCAGCCGGACGTGCACCCGGTGGTCGAGGACGGTGCTGTTGCCCTTCAGCATGCCGGTGGTGGACTCGTGCAGCTCGGTGCGGCGCGCCACCTCGATGCTCTCGGCGACGCCGATGCCCAGCCGCCGGGTGCCGCCGGGCGCCAGGGTGGGCAGGGCGGCGGTGAGCAGGAACTCGTCGTCCACGGTGACCTCGGCCGGGCCGGCCAGGACGGCCTGGTCGGTGCGGTTGGCGAGCACCAGGGTCGCGTACACCTTCTCCTCGACGGCGGGGACGGTGACGTACTCGGGTCGGACGGCGAGGGGGATCTCGCCGACGGTGACGGTGTGCCAGGTGCCGTCGGACGGGATGTCGGCGGGGGCGGCGGCGTCGAAGCGGTGGTCGAAGGAGCCGGCCGACTCGCGGGGCGGGACGGCGTGCCGGGGCAGGGCGAGGGTGCGCAGCTGCGCGGTACCGCTGCCGCCGGGCAGGGGCCAGGCCTGCTCCTCGCGCTCGATCCGTTCGGGGCGGGCGTGCAGGGTGCCGCGCCGGGCGGGGGGCTCCTCCGGGCCGGCCAGGACGAGGTCGGGGTAGTCGAGCAGAGTGGCGTCCGGGGCGAGGCCGGGCGGAGGCGGCGGTGGGGCGGCGTGGCCGACGCGGCGGCGGGCCTCCCCGGGCGGGAGGCCGCCCGGAGCCTGCGGCAGTGGTGCGTAGGCGGCGACCGGGGCCGGGGACAGGAGCGGCGGCGGGGCGCCGTAGCCGGCGAAGCCACCAGGGCCGCCCGGGGGCGGGGGCATCGGCTCGTCGGCGCTCAGCAGGCCACCGCCGTACGGGCCGGCCGCGGGGGCGATCTGCTCGTCGGCCCCGAAGGCCTCGGCCCGGGGACCGCCCGGACGTGCGCCGCTGAGACGGGCCGAGCGGGCGGCAGGGGCGGCGGAGACGGGCGTCGGGGTGGAGGTGACGATCGGGCGGGATGCGGTGTGGTGGGGTCGGTGGTGCGGGGCGGGGCGGTCGGCGTCGGCCGCGTCGTAGCCGGTGAAGAGGTCGGTCAGGCCGGCCGGGGGCTCGCGCCAGCCGGAGGGCGGCGGGGCGGGCTGGCTGCGTCCGATCCGCAGCGAGGCGAGCCGGGGCAGGTCGGTGCGGCGGTCGAGGTCGGCGGTGGACAGGGCGAGGCGCACGCCCGTCCAGTCCTCGCCGGTGCGCTGGGCGATGGCGGCGCGCAGGACCAGGTGGGCGGTGTCGGAGCCGGTCCGGTAGGACAACCGGTAGGCGGGCACCCAGCGGGCGGCGGGGACGCCGTACTCCAGTTCCAGTTCCAGGTCGAGGTGGTCACCGTCGGGGGCGGTGTCCTCGGTGACGCCGGGAGTGGTGAGGGCGGCGGTGCCCGCGGTGGCGCCGGGGGCAGTGCCGGGCGTGGTGCCGGGAGCGGTGAGAGTGAGCAGGACGGTGGTGCTGGTGCCGATCGGCTCGGCCCGGTCGGCGGGGGACGCCCGTTCCAGCCGGTCGGCGGCCAAGTCGAGCTCGTGATCGGCGAGTTCCAGCTCCCGGGTGAGCTGCTCGGCGCGTTCCTGGAGCCGGGCCAGCCGCTCGTCGACGAAGTCGGCGAGCTCCAGCCACGCGTCGGCGGGCGTGCGGCGCAGCGGCTCGTCGCGTCGGCGCTGCGGCGGGACGGCGCGCAGTGCGGCGGTCTCGGCGATCGAGGCCAGGACCAGCCGGTGGCGCTCGGCGAGCGCGCTGCGGCGCTCGGTGGCCTCGTCCAGCGCCCGCTTCAGGTCCGGGAGTTCATCCGGCTCGCGGAGTTCGGCGAGCAGTTCCAGCCGGGCCTCGGTGACGGCGGTGCCGGCCGGTCCGGAGAGCACCCGGGCGCGCAGCGAGCGGCCGTCCAGGGCGGCGGGCAGACCGGTCAGCCGCAGCCGTCCCCCGGGCGGGACCGGGACGGTGGCCCGTCGGCGGCACACCGCGCCTTCGGCGTACACCACGACGGAGTCCAGGACCGACGGGTGGGCCGGTACGGTCGGCGGTTTCGACTGCCCGCTCCGGCCGTTGTGCTGATCGTCCATGCGCAACCCCTTCGTTCGCGTGTTCCCCGAGGTGTTCCCCCGCCGCGTGGCGTCGGCGGTGCGGTGCTCGGCGGTGCGGTGCTCGTCGTGCGGTGCTTGTTGTGCGGTGCTCGTCGTGCGGTGTTCGTCCTGCGGTGCTCGTTGTGCCGTGCGGGCCTCCGGCTCGCCCGCCTGCCTGCCCTGTTCGCCTCTGCTTGCTGTTCTGACTGTCCTGAACTGTTCTGCTGCCGGTCCGTTTCTTCTGCGTTGCCCAGGTTCCGTGCAGCCCGCGCCTTCCTCCGGGCGGCCAGTCTGCCCCGCTTCGGGGCGGGCGTCGCAGGATTTCCGGGTCCGACGTGCGCACTGTGTGGGACGGGGGCGGGTCCGTGGCGGTTGCCGGTGCCGGAAGCTGCCGGGGCTGCCGTTCGGGTTGCCGGGCAGTGGGTGGGGACTTCGGCGGGGTGGATGAGGGAGGATGGGGCGCGGGTGCTCCCGAACGGTCCCGGCACCTGTCGAGATTCGTGATGAGGAGAGCGACCCGCCATGCGCACTGCCGTCGTCGTCGGCACCGGACTGATCGGCACCTCCGCCGCGCTCGCGCTGACCGCTCGCGGGCTGACCGTCCATCTGGAGGACGCCGACCCGGACGCGGCCCGTACCGCCGAGTCGCTCGGCGCGGGCATCACCGACCCGGTCGACGGCCCGGTGGACCTGGCGATCATCGCCGTCCCGCCCGCGCTGGTCGGCAAGGTGCTCGCCGACTGCCAGCGCCGCAACCTGGCGCACTGGTACACCGACGTCGCCAGCGTGAAGGCCGGCCCGAGCGGCGAGATCGCCGAGCTCGGCTGCGACACCGTCCACTACATCGGTAGTCACCCGATGGCCGGCCGTGAGAGGTCCGGCCCGCTGGCCGCCCGCGCCGACATCTTCGAGGGCCGCCCCTGGGTGCTCACCCCGACCGCGGACACCGACACCGAGACGCTCAACGCCGCGCTGGAGCTGGTCGCGCTCTGCGGCGCGGTGCCGATCGTGATGGACGCCGCCGAGCACGACCGGGCGGTCGCCCTGGTCTCGCACGCCCCGCAGCTGGTCTCCTCGCTGGTCGCGGCCCGGTTGGAGAACGCCGACGAGACCGCCATAAGGCTGTCCGGTCAGGGCGTGCGCGACGTCACCAGGATCGCCGCCTCCAACCCCGGCATGTGGGTCGACATCCTCTCCGCCAACGCGGGCGCGGTCGCCGACGTCCTGGAGGGGGTCGCCCGCGACCTCGCCGAGACGGTCACCGCGCTGCGTGCCATGGAAGCCGTCGAGGAGGACGAGCGCCAGGCGGGAGCGGCCGGGATCGAGGCCGTCATGCGGCGCGGCAACACCGGTCAGGCCCGGATCCCCGGCAAGCACGGGGCGCCGCCCACCCGGTACGAGACCGTGGCGGTCGTGCTGGGCGACCAGCCGGGCGAGCTGGGCCGGCTGTTCGGGGAGGTCGGCGACGCCGGGGTCAACATCGAGGACGTCGTCATCGAGCACTCGACCGGGCAGCAGGTCGGCTTCGTCCAGCTGTCGGTCGCGCCGACGGCGGTGAAGCGGCTGACCAAGGCGCTGCGGGCGAGCGGCTGGAGCGTCCGGGACTGACGTTCCCCGGCGAGCGGCCCGGCCTGTGCCCGGTGTACCGGGAGTACCTGGTGCACCAGGTACACGGGGTACCGGTGTACCGGCATGCTGGGAGTTCGACTGGTCCGAGTCGACCGGTCGGTATCGATTAGTCTTTACCGACCAATCCGTGTCGACTGGCCGAGGTCGACCGGGTCACGCCGCCCGGTTCGTCTCGACCGCCCGGTCCGTCTCGACCGGTCGGGCCGGACAGCGGCGGAGAGTGTCACGGCGGCGGTCCATTAACCTTGAGGGAGACAATCCCCGGCCGTCCGCCTGCCCAGGCTCCGGCTCCCATGCTTCGAGAGAGGTTCGCCCCGTGGACACTGCCGACCGAGCGCACGCCCCGGTCGTCGTCGCCATCGACGGACCCTCCGGCTCCGGCAAGTCGACCGTCTCGCGGGCGGTCGCCGCCCGGCTGGGCCTGAGCTTCCTGGACACCGGCGCCATGTACCGGGCGATGACCTGGTGGATGCTGGCCAACGAGGTCGACGTCGACGACCCGGAGGCGGTGGCCGTCGCGTGCGGCAAGCCGGTGATCGTCTCGGGCACCGACGCCGACGGCCCCACCATCACGGTGGACGGCCAGGACGTGTCGGGCCCGATCCGCGGCCCCGAGGTGACCGCCAAGGTCAGCGCCGTGTCCGCGGTCCCCGCCGTACGGTCCCGGCTGGTGGAGCTGCAGCGCGGCTGCGCCGAGGTCGCCGAGCGCGGCATCGTCGCCGAGGGCCGGGACATGGGCACCGTGGTGTTCCCGGACGCCACCGTCAAGGTCTTCCTGACCGCCTCCGAGCAGGCCCGGGCCGCGCGCCGGGCGGCCGAGCTGCGCGCCAAGGGCGTGGAGGAGGCGACCATCACCGCGATGGCCGCCGACCTCGCCCGCCGCGACGCCGCCGACTCCTCCCGGAAGACGGCCCCGCTGGCCCAGGCCGCGGACGCGGTCCTGGTCGACACCAGCGACCTCACCCTGGAGCAGGTGATCGACCGGATCGCCGGGCTGGTGGAGGAGCGGGCCGGACTGTCCGCGGTCTGACCGGCGGCCGCCGGTCCGATCGGGACCGGTCCGAGCACGCTCGGGCCGACCAACGACCGAAGTGAACCGCGGGCCGTCGAGGTGCCGCGGAGACAACCATCGCGCTGCCCCGAGCGGGGCAGGTACGCACGGCACGCCCCTGGGAAGGGCCGGGCCGGGAAACGGAACAGACGAACATGACCGCAGAGCACGCCGCCACCGGCCACGGTGAGCTGGACGCCGCCGACTACGCCGAGTTCATGGCACTCGCCGCCGAAGAGGGCTTCGACCTCGACGGCTTCGACGCCGTGGACGGTGCCGAGCACGTCCGACTGCCGGTGCTGGCCGTCGTCGGCCGCCCGAATGTCGGCAAGTCGACCCTGGTGAACCGCATCATCGGCCGCCGCGAGGCCGTCGTCGAGGACAAGCCGGGCGTCACCCGCGACCGGGTCACCTACGAGGCCAGCTGGAACGGCCGCCGCTTCAAGGTGGTCGACACCGGCGGCTGGGAGATCGACGTCCTCGGCATCGACGCCATGGTGGCCGCCCAGGCCGAGCTGGGCATCGAGCAGGCCGACGCTGTGCTGTTCGTGGTGGACGCCACCGTCGGTGCCACCGACACCGACGAGGCCCTGATCAAGCTCATCCGCCGGGCGGGCAAGCCGACCGTCCTGTGCGCCAACAAGGTCGACGGCCCCTCCACCGAGGCCGAGGCCGCCTACCTCTGGTCGCTCGGCCTGGGCGAGCCGTTCCCGGTCTCGGCCCTGCACGGCCGCGGCTCCGGCGACCTGCTGGACGCCGTCATGGACGCGCTGCCCGAGGCCCCGCCGCAGACCTTCGGCGACGCCGCCCCCGGCGGCCCGCGCCGCATCGCGCTGATCGGCCGGCCCAACGTCGGCAAGTCCAGCCTGCTGAACAAGGTCGCCGGCGAGGAGCGCGTCGTCGTCAACGAGCTGGCCGGCACCACCCGTGACCCGGTCGACGAGATGATCGAGCTCGGCGGCAAGACCTGGAAGTTCGTGGACACCGCCGGCATCCGCCGCCGGGTCCACCTGACCGCCGGCGCCGACTTCTACGCCTCGCTGCGCACCTCCTCCGCGCTGGAGAAGGCCGAGGTCGCGGTCGTCCTGATCGACGCCAGCGAGACCCTCGCCGAGCAGGACACCCGGATCATCTCGATGGCCGTCGAGGCCGGGCGCGCCGTCGTCATCGCCTACAACAAGTGGGACCAGCTGGACGAGGAGCGCCGCTACTACCTGGAGCGCGAGATCGAGCGCGACCTCGTCCAGGTGCAGTGGGCCCCGCGGGTCAACGTCTCGGCCAAGACCGGTCGGCACATGGAGAAGCTCGTCCCGGCGGTCGAGAGCGCGCTGGAGGGCTGGGAGACCCGCATCCCGACCGCGCGCCTGAACGCCTTCCTCGGCGAGCTGGTCGCCGCCCACCCGCACCCGATCCGCGGCGGCAAGCAGCCGCGCATCCTGTTCGGCACCCAGGCCGGCATCCGTCCGCCGCGCTTCGTGCTGTTCTCCTCGGGCTTCCTGGAGGCCGGTTACCGGCGCTTCATCGAGCGCCGCCTGCGTGAGGAGTTCGGGTTCGTGGGGACGCCGATCTCGATCTCGGTGCGGGTCCGGGAGAAGCGAAAGAAGAAGTAGTAGCAGGTAGAAGGAGTGGTCGGTCCGCCGACCGACGGCCGGAGGGCCTCGCCGCAGTGGTGGCGGGGCCCTCCGGCGTTTTCGGGGCGCGGGGCGGGGGCGTCAGCGGTGGTCGACCGTGGGACCAGGGGGCAGCGAGAGCATTTGGCGGTGGCGGCCGCCGGTGGACCGGGTGGGGGCGAGGCCGGAGACCGTACCCATCACCGGGGAGGGCGCGGGCGGTGCCGGGGGCTGGGGCGCGGGGACCGGCATCGACGTGGGGTGCGGGGACGAGCCCAGGTAGCCGGTCGCGACCCAGCCCTGGCCGTTGGTGAACTGGGCGGTGGGGAGGGCGGGTTGCTCCTGGGCCGGGGCTGCGGTGGCGTGGCCCGGGCCGTCGCCGGCGGGTGTGGGGGTGGTGGGCTCGGGTTGGCCGCCGGAGTGGCTGCCGGGGTGGCCGTGGTGACGGCCGGTGGTGAGGCTTGCGGCGTGGGTGCCGGTGTGGCCGCCGACGTGGCTTCCTGCGGTGTGCGCGCCGTTGTGATCACCGGTGTGACTTCCGTGGTGACTGCCGGTGTGGGTATTGGCGTGGGCGCCGGTGTGGGTGCCGCTGTGAGCGCCGCCGTGGCCGTGCTGCTGGGCACCGGCATGGCCGTGCTGGTGGCCGCCGGTCGGCCCGGACCCGTGGTGCTGGGAGCTCGGCATGAACTGGGGGAGGCCCGGCGTCTGGCCCGCGAGGGTGTGGAAGGCCTGCTGCTGGGGCGGGTACGGGCGCTGCTCACCGAGCACCGGGTAGCCGTCGCGGACCGCGAAGCCGGTGAACTTCAGGTCCTCCTCCCCCGAGCGGTCGCCGGGCAGGGCACGGAAGAGGCGCCGGTACTCGGAGTACAGCTCGTCGTAGATCGGCGTGGCGGAGTGCGGGTGCTCGGCGTCGTACGACGGGCGCATGCCCGGGATCGAGCGCGAGGCGGTGGCGGACCGGCCGGGGGCTGCGGAGACGTCGTAGCTGTACACGTAGGAGCCAACGAGTGAGAGGGGCGGGGGGATGCGGGGCGCCGGGGTGTGGGTGCGCCCACACCCCGGAGCGTGAAGGGGGAGAGCGCGCCGGGCGGAGTACGGGGGCGCCGGGGTACGGGGCGGGCGGTGCGCCGGGGTGTTGGGCGTATCGGGGAATTGGGCGTACCGGGGCGTTGGGGCGCTGGGCGCGCGCCCGCCCGCCGGAAGACGGCCACGGGGGAGGAGGCCGCATTCCGGCGGGTACGGGGCGGGACCGGGCGGGACGGGGCGCCGGGACGGATCAGGTGCCGGCGAGCGGGAGGGAGGCGGCGACCACCTGGCCCAGCGCCACCGCCCGCTCCAGCGCCTGGCGCAGCAGGTCCTCGCGGGGCTGGCGTCCGACCATGCCGGCCGGCACGGCGTACATCGTCACCTCGGACAGCTGGTTCGCGGCCATCCGCCAGGCGTCGGTGACCTGGAGCGGCTGGTGCGCCTGCCACCAGCCGGTGCTGCCGCCGGCCGCGGCGGGCTGGAGGACCGCGTGCAGCTTGCCCATCGCGACCAGGACGGACCAGCCGGGCAGCTGGTCCGGGGTCTCGTCCAGGTCGGTGACGGGCTGGAAGCCGGCGTCGTGGAGCAGGTCGAGGAACTCGTCCTCGCCCGAGGTGCTGCCGGGGCGGCCGACCGGCCCGGTCGGCTCGACCACCAGCGAGGCGTGCCCGACCTTGCCGTGCAGCACCAGCCCGCAGGTGATGCCGAGGATGGCGGCCTGGCCGGCCGCGGCCGGCGGGGTCGGGGCGGGTCCGCCGGGCGCGGCCGGGGCCGGTGCCGGGGCGGGGACTGGTGCGGGGGCGCCCGGCGCGGCGGCGGGGACGGCCAGGTCCGGGCCGCCGGGCTGGGACTGGCTGATGCTGCGGACGGCGCCGGCCAGCTGCTCCTCGGAGACCGGGACCACCTGGGAAGGGATGCAGCGGGCGTGCGCGAAGGCGAGGACGGCGGTCTCCTCGCCGACGAACAGCACGGTGCTGGTGGGCTCCACGTGCGTGTCGCCGGGGGTCCGGCAGGAGGTGCACTCGTAGCTGTCGGGGGCGCGGTCACCGCCCAGCAGCCGGTCGGCCTCGTCGTCGCCGATCTCGGACCGGACCTCGTCGCTGACGTCGAGCATGCGCGGCACAGGGTCTCCTCGGATGGGTGCGGATGGGGGTTCGGGGCGGACACAGGGAGGTCGCCATGCCCAACGGGCCCTTGTGTCAGGCGTCACGGGTGCCCGTCGAGGCTGACGGGAATTGCGTCTGATCCGACCGCGTGGCGTGTTCCCGTGGTCGCAATCTGTCGATGTCAGTGCCGGGACTGCCGGAATCAAACAGTGAGGTGGGTCACGCCGCACGGATGTTTGATCTAGGAATCAATGGCCAAAGCGGACATTTCGGTCACGATTGCATGGTCGTTACCATCGGTAACCCCCGGCTGAGCTGGGCAAATCGTTGAAGTTTTGGCTTCCTCGTCGACCGGCTCGTAGCTTCTTGGTCGGCGCAACGAGCGCCACCCGGGTTCACCCCCGACGCACAGCCCCCCGGTCCGCCGGGTGCGGCAGGTGCCCGCCGACGCGATCGCTCGAACAGGTCGTCGGCGAGCGGCTGGGTGGCCGGGGCGGCAGCGGCACGTCCGACACGTGCACGGCCGTCCGACGGACGCGGCAAGCGAACGAGGCCCCTTCCAGGGCCTGGTTCCGCATGTCCGCCCGGGGCTGTCGAGAGGAACCCCATGACCTTCCGTAACGAGACCGCCGCTGCCACCACCTCCACCGTCACCAAGCGCAACCGCGTTCGGATGGCGGTCGTGGCGGGCGCCGCTGTCGCGGCCCTGCCGGTGGCCGGCCTCGTCACGGCCACCTCGGCCTCCGCCGCCTCCGTCTCCACGTGGGACGCCGTCGCCCAGTGCGAGAGCGGCGGCAACTGGGCCATCAACACCGGCAACGGTTTCTACGGCGGTCTGCAGTTCACCTCCAGCACCTGGGCCGCCTTCGGTGGCACCGCCTACGCCCCGCAGGCCAACCAGGCCACCAAGGCGCAGCAGATCGCTGTCGCCGAGAAGGTCCTCGCCTCGCAGGGCCCGGGCGCCTGGCCCGTCTGCTCCGTCAAGGCCGGTCTGACCAAGGGCGGCGCCCCGGCCGCCGTCGACACCTCGGCGGGCTCCACCTCCGGCTCGACCGCCGCCAAGCCGGCGCAGGCCCCGAAGGCCGCCGCCAAGCCGGCCGAGGCCCCGAAGGCCGCCCCCAAGGCCCAGGCCGCGCCGAAGACCGACGCCGTCGCGCCGAAGGCTGCCGCCCCGAAGGCCGAGGCCCAGAAGTCCGCGCCGAAGGCCGACCAGGGCGCCAAGTCCTGGAACCGCTCGAACGACGCCAAGCCGGCCGCCAAGGGCGACTACACCGTCAAGGCCGGTGACACCCTGAGCTCCATCGCCGCCGCGCAGGGCCTGGACTGGCACGACCTGTACCAGAACAACGCCAAGGTCATCGGTGGCAACCCGGACCTGATCCTCCCGGGCCAGACCCTCAGCATCTGAGGTCCCACCGAGCGCTGAGGTCCCGTGCGCAGCCGGCATCGGCTGCGGGGCTTCACGGCGCCGATGCCCGACCGGGCGGCGATGCGCCGACCTGTCGAGGTGCTGACGAACTGATGTACCAACGTGCCGACGTACGGACATCAGGACGTTAGGGACGTGCTGACGTACCGATGTACGGATGTACCGACGTACGGATGTGCTGACGTACCGATGTGTCGATGTGCACGGCTTCCACGGCCGCTTCTCCGTCGCGCGGGTTCTTCCCGCCGACCGGGGGAGCGGCCGTCGGCGTTCGTGGGCCGGCGCGGTGCGGGAGGATGGTGGGGTGATCCAGGGTGAGCTGTTCGGCGACCCGGGTGGGTGCCCGGACGGGCGCGAGCGCTCCGAACCGGCCCCCGGCGCCGTCCTGCTGCCCGGCTGGCTGGACCTCGGCGCTCAGCAGCGCCTGGTCGCCGCCTGCCGGGAGTGGGCCCGCCCGCCGGCCGGCCTGCACGCCGTGCGGATGCCCACCGGCGGGATGATGTCCGTCCGGATGGTGAGCCTCGGCCTGCACTGGTACCCGTACGGGTACCGGCGGGTCGCCGAGGACGGTGCGCCCGTCAAGCCGTTCCCGCCGCTGCTCGGGGAGCTGGCCCGCAGGGCCGTCGCCGAGGCGTACGGGGCCGCGCTGGGGGAGATCGCGGGCGCGGCGTCGTACGAGCCGGACATCGCGATCGTCAACCACTACGCGCAGGGCGCGAAGATGGGGCTCCACCAGGACCGCGACGAGCGGGCGGACGCGCCGGTGGTCTCGTTCTCGCTGGGCGACGGCTGCGTCTTCCGGCTCGGGAACGTCGAGACCAGGACCCGTCCGTGGACCGACCTGGAACTGCGCAGCGGGGACCTGCTGGTGTTCGGCGGTCCGGCCCGGTTCGCGTACCACGGGGTGGTGCGGACGCTGCCGGGGACGGCCGATCCGGCGCTGGGGTTGGTCGGGCGGCTCAACATCACGGTCCGGGAGTCGGGTCTGGGGGAGTAGCCCCGAGAGACGGGGCCGTCGCTCGTCTACTCGTTCGAGTGAACCGGGGGTTCCGGACTGCTGCGCGGGAATGACCCGGGTCGCCGGAGAATTCGAGTGAGCTGGAGAATGCATTCGGAGTCCGGAGAGGAAGCGTGCGCATGGGTACCCCCGTCGACGACCTGGTCGATCTGCTCGACCTTGAGCAGATCGAACTCAACATCTTTCGTGGGCGCAGTCCCGAGGAGGCGCTGCAACGGACGTTCGGCGGCCAGGTCGCCGGGCAGGCACTGGTCGCGGCAGGGCGCACGGTGGACGACGCGCGCCCGGTCCACTCGCTGCACGCCTACTTCCTGCGCCCCGGGGTCCCCGGCGTGCCGATCGTCTACCAGGTCGACCGGATCCGCGACGGCCGCTCCTTCACCACCCGCCGGGTGCTCGGCATCCAGGGCGGCCGGTCGATCTTCGCGCTCACCGCCGACTTCCACAGACCCGAGGAGGGCGGCATCGAGCACCAGTACCCGATGCCGGCCGTGGCCGCCCCCGAGGACCTGCCCAGCGCCCTGGACGAGGTCGGGTCCCGGCTCGGCGAGCTGCCCCCGTTCATCAGCCGCCGCCAGCCCTTCGACATCCGCTACGTCGACCGGCTGCGCTGGACCGAGGAGGAGCTGGAGGGCGTCGAGGCGCGCAGCGGCGTCTGGCTGCGCACCAACGGCCGACTGCCGGACGACCCGCTGATCCACGTCTGCGCCCTCACCTACGCCAGCGACATGACGCTGCTGGACGCCGTCCGCGCCCCGGTCGAGCCGCTGTGGGGCGACCGGAACTTCGACATGGCCTCGCTCGACCACGCGATGTGGTTCCACCAGCCGTTCCGGACGGACGACTGGCTGCTGTACCAGCAGGAGTCCCCCATCGCGCACGGCGCGCGCGGCCTCGCGCGCGGACAGATCTTCGACCGGCACGGCCGACTGGTGGTGTCCGTGATGCAGGAGGGACTGTTCCGTCCGCTGAAGCGCCGCGACGGGTAGGTGACCGGTAGGCGATGTGTGCGGCCGGTTCCGTGCCCCGTGTTGTACCGCGTGTCGGCGCGTTGCCGCCGTGTTGCGGTTCCGGCGGTTCCGGGCCGACGGGAATGATCCGTCCGAGCGGACGGTGTTGTGGATGACCGAGAGGGGCGGCCCGAACGGCGGGCCGTCCGCGAACCGACCGGGAGGGTGGACCGATGACGGCGACAGCCGCGGAGGACTGGAAGCACTGGAGCGACGGCCGGGCGGCGTCGGTGAGCGCGGAGCACGGCCAGCTCGCACTCACCGGCACGCACTGGCTGGAGCCCGAGCCGGCCGAGATCCCCGGCCTGCCCGGGCACTGGTGGGCCGACGCCGAGGGCGTGCGGGTCCGGGCCGCGGCCTCCGACGGCATCACGGTCGACGGCGCCGGCGCACCCGTGGACGGCGAGGTGCTGCTCCGCCCGGACAGCGACCCGGCCGCCGACACCGCCACCCTGGGCGCCCTGCTGCTCGTCCCGATCGAGCGCGAGGGCGAGCTGGCCCTGCGGGTCTTCGACCCGGCCGCACCCCGCCGGGTCGCGTTCGCCGGCATCTCCGCCTACCCGTACGCGCCCGAGTGGGCCGTGCCCGCCGTCTTCACCCCGTTCGAGGACGACGACGCACGGTCGGTCGTCGTCCCGAACGCCGACGGCCGGGAACGCCCGCTGGCCGTCTCCGGGCAGATCGCCTTCACCGTGGCGGGCGAGCACCGCACCCTGACCGTCAGCGGGTCGGGCGAGCGGCTCAGCGGCGTGATCGCCGACGCGACCAGCGGCATCGACACCTACCGCTTCCGTTTCATCACCCTGCCGGCGCCCGACGCCGAGGGCCGCACCGTCCTCGACCTCAACCGGGCCTACCTGCCGCCGTGCGCCTTCTCGGACCACTTCATCTGCCCCTTCCCGCCGCCGGGCAACCGGCTGGACTTCGCGGTGGAGGCGGGGGAGAGGCAGGTGCTGAGCCGGTAGCGGCCCGGGCGGGGCGAGGCCGGGCTGCGGTTCGGCTCGGGCGGGCCCTGGCACGGGCCCCGGTGGGAGACCGTCCGGGGGCGGAGCGGAGCATGGGGGACTATGTCGAACAATCAACATTCCACGCCGTCCCCGTCGTCGTCCCGGTCCTCGTCGCCCGCCCCGTCCACCTCGCACGGCTCGGCCCCCTCGGCGTCCGCGCCCTCCCCGGCCCCCTCCACCTCCTCGCACTCCGCCGCCGAGTCAGAACCCGATCCCGGGCCGGGAGGCGGACCCGGGCCGGGACCGGCGGCCGGCTCACCCTGGTACCGGCGGGCGTTCGCCGACCTCAGCCCGCTGCGCGACCACCCCGACTACCGCCGGGTCTGGGCCGGGCAGGCCATCTCCTCCATAGGCCAGCAGATGACGGCCGTCGCCGTCTCCGTCCAGGTCTACGAACTGACCGGCTCCGCCTTCGCGACCGGCCTGGTCGGCATCTTCTCCCTCGTCCCGCTGGTCGCCTTCGGCCTCTACGGCGGCGCGATCGCCGACACCGTCGACCGTCGCAGGCTGGGCCTGATCGGCTCGGCCGGCCTGGCCGTCGTCTCCGCCGCCCTGGCCGCGCAGGCACTGGCCGGCCTCGGGCTGGTCGCCGTCCTGTACGCCGCCGTCGCCGCCCAGGCCGGGTTCTTCGCGATCAGCTCGCCCGCCCGGTCCGCGATGATCCCCCGCCTGGTGCCCAGCCACCAACTCCCGGCGGCGAACGCCCTGAACACCGTCAGCATGAACCTCGGCCTCACCGTCGGCCCGATGCTCGGCGGCGTCCTCATCGGCACCTACGGCGCCCAGGCCGCCTATCTGATCGACACCGTCGCCTTCACCGGCACCCTCTACGCGATGTGGCGCCTGCCCGCCATGCGGCCGCTCGGCGAGCGCAAGGGCCGCGCCTCCGTCCTCGACGGCCTCCGCTTCCTGCGCGACCAGCCCAACCTGCGAACCAGCTTCCTCGCCGACCTGGCCGCCATGGTCTTCGGCATGCCGCGCGCCCTCTTCCCGGCCATCGCGGTCACCTTCTACGGCGGCGACGCCGGCACCGTCGGCCTGCTGGTCTCCGCCCCGGCTGTCGGCGCCCTGATCGGCGCGCTCTTCTCCGGCTGGGTCGGCCGCGTGCACCGCCAGGGCGCCGCCATCCTCGCTGCCGTCGCCGCCTGGGGCCTGGCCATCGCGGCCTTCGGCGCCCTCCACAACCTCTGGCTCGGCCTCCTGCTGCTCGCGGTCGCCGGCTGCGCCGACACCGTCAGCATGATCTTCCGCAACACGATGATGCAGGTCGCGGCCCCGGACGAGATGCGCGGCCGCCTCCAGGGCATCTTCATCGTGGTCGTGGCCGGCGGCCCCCGCCTCGGCGACTTCGAGTCCGGCACCGTCGCCGCCCTCACCAACCCCGCCACCTCCGTGATCACCGGCGGCCTCGCCTGCGTCGCCGCCGTCCTCCTCCTCGCCGCCCGCCGCCCCGCCTTCCTCACCTACGACGCCCGCCACCCCACCCCCTGACCCACCCACCCCCAAACCTGGCAGCGAGCACCCCCCGACGTGCTGTATTGTTTTCCACGTCGCCGGGACAACCGGAGACAAGGTCGAGAAGCCCACAGCAGAGCCCCCCAGGCCCCGCTGCAGGCGCCGAGACCACGGGACGTGGCGCAGCTTGGTAGCGCACTTGACTGGGGGTCAAGGGGTCGCAGGTTCAAATCCTGTCGTCCCGACCAGCGTTTTCGCAGGTCGTAGGCCGTTTCCACCGGAAGGTGGGGGCGGCCTTTTTGTTGTGTCGTCATCTGGTGGTCGCAGTGTGGTCCCGCCGGGTCGAATTGGTCGACTTTTGGCGACGGCGTATCGGCTTTTGTGCCTGGCGGGTGGTCAGCCGCGGTGTGTGCGGGTTGCGGGGGATTCGGGTGGCGTGGTGGCCGTACAGGGCGGTGTGGTCGGCCTTGTCGAGGGCGTGGTTGATGGCGTCGACGGCTTCGCGGACGGCATGGATGGTCAGGTAGTGGTAGACGTCCACGGTGGTCGAGAAGGTGGAGTGCCGCAGCGTCTTGGAGACGATCGGCAGCGGCACGTGTTCGTCCATGGCCAGGGCGCAGGCGAGGTGGCGCAGGTCGTGGACGCCGATGACGGGGACGCCGGCTTCGCGGCAGAGGCGGTGGAAGCGGCGCAGGACGTAGGAGGGGTGGAGCGGGCGGCCGTGGCGGTGGAAGACCAGGCCGTGTCCGGGGGCGGGGTTGGGGCCGCGGAAGGTGTCGGGGGCGAGGCGGTTGGCGATCGCGGCGGTTGCGCGGTCCGATAGGGCGACCCAGCTGCGGCTGGAGCGGGTCTTGGGTTCGGTGAAGACGAGTTCGTTGTTGTCGATGGCCGAGAGCGTCCAGCGGATGTACATGAAGCGCTTGTCGAGGTAGGCGTCGTCCTCGTGGAGGGCCAGGGCCTCGCCCTTGCGGATGCCGGAGCCGATGAGGAGTTCGGCGAGGTCGGCGATCAGGGGGTCGGCGCCGTGGGCGTAGCGCAGGAACGTGGCCGCGTGGTCGACGGTCCATTCGATGCGGTCGGCGCGGCGGGGGCGGCGGATGACCAGGGGGCGGGCGACGTTGTGGCGCAGGCGGCCGGCTTGGACAGCGTCGCCGAGTGCGCTGGAGAGCGTGCACAGCATGCGGTGGACGGTGACCCGGCCGCGGCCGTGGGCGAGCTGGTCGTCGGCGAAGGCGCGGATGTGGGGCCTGCGGAAGTCGTCGAGGAGGATGGTGCGGAAGGCGGGGATGAGGTCGTCGTAGACGTACCTGCGGTAGTGGGAGGCGGTGGTGGGCTTCAGCTCGGTCTGTTTGGCGTGGAACCAGTCGTCGAGGTAGTCGGCGACGCTCTGGTCGGGGTCGCGGGCGATGCCGGTGCGCTCGCCGTCGAGGTATCGCTGCAGGGCCTTCTTCGCGGCCTTCTTCTTGAGGTAGCCGCCGCGGCGGATGGTGTGGCGCTTGCCGTCGAGCGTGGTGTGGCTGTCGACGGCGAAGGTCCAGGTGCCGTGGTGGGGGTCGGTGGCGAGGTGGGGGCAGCGGGCGCCGAGCTGTTTGCGGTGCTGGTCGCGGCAGCCGCACCGGCGGTAGACGCGGCCCCGTCTGGCGGAGGAGCGCATGGTGATCACTTCATGGGCAGTGGTGGTTGTACGGGTCCTTCCAGTCTCGTCCCGTGTGGGTGAACCACGGCGGGCGGCGGGACCACCGTGCGACCACCAGGGGTCCTCCGGCCCTCTGGCCTGGGGAGATCCCTTGACCTGCGCTCAAATCACCCGGGGCTCCCTCAAGCGACTCGCGGCCTTGTGGATCACGGCCGACGCCCCGCCGTCCGTGCGTGTCGTTACTGACGGCGACTGGATGGGTGCCCTGGGGTGCGGAGTGGTCAGGGTATGGCGTCGGCGGGTGGCTCGGCTCGGCAGGGGCTGCGAGTGCTTTCCGGGGTGCTCTGAGTTTATCGAATTCCTTCGGAGACCGGCGGGAATGGGAGCGCCTATTCCCGCTCGTGAGGCCGCTTGGCCCGCTTCGGCGGGTGGTGGAATTTCGGCCGCTTTCCGAGGGTGCGGAATTCCCCGTCCTGATTGAGCGTCAGGCATGCGAGTTAAGATGATTACTCTGAGTAGTATCGGCCTGGGTGTGGGCGCGGGTGCCGACCGCCCGGAGTGTGCGTTCGGCAGTCCACGGGTCGAGTGCTGTCACTCGGGGTCGCCAAAGATAGCGGGTGGCCCGAGCCCTGGATGTCACCATGAGTGAGGGTCTATCAGGAATTAGGTGTGGTTCGTCTGATTGGCTTACAGGTTCTTCGGTGGGCTGATCGGCCTACACTCGTCCGGCGGTAAGGCGGCCGTCGAAGAGCAGGTCGAACTCGTTCAAGGCGGACTTCCAGCGGTTGTTCCAGCGTTGACGGCCGCGGCCGGTCGGGTCCAGGGCGAGGGTGGCCAGGTAGAGGCGTTTGAGGGCGGCGGTCTCGTTCGGGAAGTGGCCGCATGCCTGGGCGGCCCGCCGGTAGCGGGCGTTCAGGCTCTCGATCGCGTTGGTGGTGTAGACGACCTGGCGGATGGCGTCCGGGAAGCCGAGGAAGGGCACGAACTCGTTCCAGGCCCGCTCCCAGATTCCTGTGATCGACGGGTAGCGGCTGTTCCATTTCCCGCCGAACTCGGTCAGGCGTTGGCGGGCCTGGGCTTCGTTGACCGCGGTGTAGACGGGCTTGAGGTCGCGGGCGACCTCGGCCCAGTCCCGGCGGGAGGTGTAGCGCAGGCTTCCTGATCAAGTGGACGATGCAGGTCTGCACGACAGTCTGGGGCCAGACGGCGTTGACGGCGTCGGGCAGGGCGGTCAGGCCGTCGCAGACCAGCATCAGGATGTCCTTCACGCCCCGGTTGCGGATCTCGGTCAGCACGGTCTGCCAGTACTTCGCGCCCTCGCCGCCGTCGCCGGCCCACAGGCCCAGGATCTCCCGGTAGCCGTCGCAGGTGACCGCGACGGCGACGTAGACGGGCCGGTTGGCCACGTGCCCGTCACGGATGCGGACGTGCACGGCGTCGATGAAGACCACCGGGTAGACCGGGTCCAGGGGCCGGGTTCGCCATTCGGCCATCGACTCCAGGGCCTTGTCAGTGATCGTGGAGACGGTCTCCTTGGTAGTCGTCATCCCGTACACCTCGGCCAGGTGGGCGACGATCTCACCGGAGGTCAGGCCCTTCGCCGTCAGCGACAGCACAAGGTCGTCCAGCGCGCCGGTGCGGCGGGCGTATTTCGGCAGCAGCCCGGGGCTGAAGGTGCCCAGCCGGTCCCTGGGCACCTGTACCGTCACTGGCCCGACCTCGGTCATGACCTTCTTACTCCGGTAGCCGTTGCGGGTGTTGCCGCCCGAACGCGACCCGCGTCCGCCGGCCCGGCCCGCCTCGGCGGCCAGGTGCCGGTCCATCTCGGCCTCCAGCGCGGCCTGCATGAGGTGCTGGGCCAGTTCGGGCAGGATCCCGCCCTCGCCCATCAGCCGCAGCCCGCCGGCGGCGACCTTCTCGGCCGCCAACGCGGACAGCTCGTCGAGCAACTCGTAGGACAGGCCGTTCGGCGATTCTGGCATCGACTTCACGTCGGCACCTTCGACGCCCTCGCCGGCCCCGGCAAGCGACACGCCGCCCGCAGTCTCGATCAGGTGATCCGTCATCGTGCTCATCAGGTGACTCCTTCGGGGAGGAAGACACCTAATTCATGACACTCCCCCCGAACTCGGCCGGGCCATGGCCTACTCAGTAGCCCAAATGAGATGTCTTCTTAGACCGTGTCCTATGTGGTGGTGGCTCGTTGATCGGGACATGGGGCGGGGTACGTGGAGTTGGATTGTTCCGGACGGGTTGTGGGAGATCGC
>NZ_JBHXEM010000063.1:0-14669 GCF_042724755.1 Kitasatospora sp. NPDC127067
CCCTGCTTGTGTTTGGCGTTAACTCCCCGGGGTGGCCCGTAACTACCCCGCCCCCGCCCTGCGGGGGGGTGCCCCGCTCCCCGCCGGGGGCCGCCGGGGCGGTCAGCGAGGCACGCTCCGCACGTCGAGCCGCGAGCCGGACCTCACGGCCGTCCGCTCCGTCCGGGTGCGCGGGCCCTCGCCCTACGAGGGGCCTGCCGACCTCGGCGGCGAGGACCGCCGGTTCGCCGCCGCGCGAACCTTCTGGGGGGCGGGTGGCATCCTGGCGTCGCTGCCGGGGCGCGCCACGTCAACCATCTCTGGGACAACCGGGCGGCAGAGTACAGGCCGGCCCGCCTCGCCACTGCCCAGCGCTACGGATTCCGGGCACCCCACACGCTGATCGCCGACGAGATCGCGATCGCGACCAGGGTTGCGCGGAGCGGTTCAGCAGCCGCCCGAGTTCGCCGAGCCCGAGCCTCCGGAGATCCACGGCGAGTAGGACGCCGGCGAGGGCTTGGGCCGCACGCTGCGCTTGGTGATCAGTTCGACCTCGACGCCGGCGGGGCCGAGCAGCACGGTCAGGGCCTCCCGCAGGCGCTCCGCGTCGGTGCCGGCGGGCGGCTTCCACGCCACCTGCCCGCCGGTGAAGTCCAGCCGCCCGACGAGCGCATCCTCGGCCGGCGCGCGATCGCCCTCGTAGGGCTCCATGATGCTGTGCACCAGCCGGACGGCGGGCAGTTCGGTCAGCGGCCGCCAGTCGTCGGGGCGCCCGCCCCGGACCAGCCGGTAACGCTCCGCCGCCTCGGGCGGGGCGAACTCGATCCGGTGGACGGTGGTCACTTCCATCCGGGCGATCACCGGGACGGCAAGCAGGTACTCGACCCCCGCGATCACCCCGACCACCGCGGCGACGGTGCCCCCGGTCGCGCCGAGGAGCCACAGGACGAACGCCACCATGAACGTCGGCACGAAGAGCACCAGCGGCGCCTTCAGCGCACTCCCGACGGCCGTCAGGCAGTACAGCAGCGCACTGCGCCGGGTGCCGCCGCCCTCGCGCAGGACGATGTCGGTCGAGGCGGGGCCGGTGCGCAGGACGTCATCCAGAGCCATGCCAGGAGCGTAGGACTGCCGAACAGGACCGGCCAGAGTCCTGACGCGGCCAATGCACCTGATGCCCGGCACAACTGACGTGGCATCAGTTCGATGGTGCCGGGCCGGGGCAGCCTCACTCCGGCCCGGGCGAGCGTGCGGCCGCACCGGCCCGGTAGAACGGCAACTCCCGCCCCACCGGCACGATGTGCGTCCACGCCGGTACGAGCTTTCCGGCGGCCGGCTCGCCGCAGACCACACCCGGCGCCGTCCCGGACCGCAACCGTTCCCGGGCTTCCTCCACGAGGGCGGAAGCCGAACCGCTGTCCACCACGCAACCCGCCCCTTCGCGGTCCCGCCCCGGCGGTCTTCCGCTCCGGACGGCGACGCCCCACGGAACCCCACGGAACCCCACGGAACCCCGCGGTGCCCGCCTCCCGCCGCCGCACGTTCGCCACGCGCCTCGACTCGGCACCGGAGCCACCCGAGCCACCACCCCGGGAGCGCGGGGGCCGGCGGGGCCGACTTCCCGCGCAGCCCGGGGGCCGGCCGGCGCGTCCGGATGAGGAGATCGCCCTGCCGGACCCGACCGTCCGCCCACAGGGCCGGGGCCCTGAACCGGCAGGCCGGCGGGCTTCGGCGCTATACCGTCCCGGAGGGCGAGGCCCACCAGGTCGAGGGGGTCGCGGTGACATAGCCCAGCGACTCGTACAGCGGTCTGCCCAGCTTCGAAGCGGTGAGCGTGGCCGGCAGGTCCGCCAGGTGGGCGAGGGCGCCGAGCATGACGGCCCGGCCCACGCCACGCGACCGGAACGCCGACGACGTACCGACCCAGTAGTGGCTGCCGACGCCGTCGGCCACGACGCTGACGCAGGCTCCCGCAGCCACACCGTCGAGCGTGGCGACGAACACGTCCACGCCGGACTGTTCGATCAACGCCGTCGGGAACAACTCGCCGGGACGGTGGGGCTCGAACCCGTCCAGCTCGAAGCCCTCGATCACGACCCGCTCGGCCGCCTGGAGGTCCTCGGACTGCCGTGCCCGGATCACGTCCAGCGCCGGTTCTCCGACGGGCCCGGGCTGGCGCAGCATGATCGGCATCTGCCAGTTGCGCATGCCGAGGTGGTTCAGATCGGTCGAGCCGAACGGATCCTCGACGTTCACGGGGCCCGCGGCCCGGCGCGTCAGCTCGCTCACCTCGGCCAGTTCGCCCGGGTCGAGGTCGGGCTCCTGGATCAGGATCCGCAGTCCTGCACGCGCGTCGCCGTCGACCGCGACGAATCCGCGACGCCGGATCACCTCGTGTCCCCGGCAGAGGCCGGTGAGGGTCCAGAAGGCGGCGGAGTTCCGGGCTTGACGCATCGGCGCCTCGGCCAGGGACACGGGCTGGTCGGTCGACGTGGGTCCTGTTGTCATTGTGCCTACGGTAGTGGGGAATTGACCCATCCTGCCGGACCAATTCCCCGCGGGCCGACTGGGCCACCCTTCGAGCCCGGCCACCCGGCGAGCCCGAGCGTCCCGGGGCCCGCCCTCATCGTACGGCCCGACCTGCGGTTTTCCCGGTGCACGCCGCCCACCCGCGGGTGAACCGGCGGGGACACCGTGGCGCGGGAGGTCCCGGCCGGCACGATCGCGGCGACGATGCCGAGCGGCACCGCCGGCGGGCCCCCGCCGCGACGGCGAGCAGGATCGCGGGCAGGCGGAGGACGCCGAGCAGCCCCGGAAGGACGAGGCCCGGGAGGGCCTGATCGAGCGCCGGGTGCCTGCGCTCGCGACGCGAGTCGCCGTCCTCGGGCAGGACGGGGTCGATGGTGGAGGGGGTGGTCCGCAGGATGCCTTCCAGGGCCACGGCCCGAAGCTCAGGACCGCCGACCGCTTCCGGCCAAGGTGCCGGGGTAGCGGAACGGGCCCGGACACTCGCGTGCCCGGGCCCGTGCGACAGGGGTGCCGTCAGTGCGCGGCGGCCTCCCAGTTGGGGCCGACGCCGACCGAGACGTCCAGCGGGGCGCGCAGCGGGTAGGCGCCCGCCATCTGCTCGCGGACGACGGCCTCGACCTGCTCGCGCTCGCCCGGGGCCAGCTCCAGCACGATTTCGTCGTGCACCTGGAGCAGCATCCGGGAGGTGAGGCCGGCCGCACGCAGCGCTTCGTCCACCCGGAGCATGGCGATCTTGACGATGTCGGCGGCCGAGCCCTGGATCGGGGCGTTGAGGGCCATCCGCTCGGCCATCTCGCGGCGCTGGCGGTTGTCGCTGTTGAGGTCCGGCAGGTAGCGGCGGCGGCCGAGCAGGGTCTCGGTGTAGCCCGTCGCCCGGGCCTCGTCGACGACCCGGCGCAGGTAGTCCCGCACGCCGCCGAAGCGCTCGAAGTAGGTGTCCATCAGGCCCTGGGCCTCGGCGGGCTTGATGCCGAGCTGCTGCGAGAGCCCGTACGCGGAGAGTCCGTACGCCAGGCCGTAGGACATCGCCTTGATCTTGCGGCGCATCTCGGCGTCCACCGCGGCGCGCGGCACCTCGAAGACCTGGGAGGCGACGGTGTTGTGCAGGTCCTCGCCGGAGGCGAAGGCCTGCAGCAGCGCCTCGTCCTCGGACAGGTGGGCCATGATCCGCAGTTCGATCTGGGAGTAGTCGGCGGTGAGCAGCGACTCGTAGCCCTCGCCGACGACGAAGGCGCGGCGGATCGCCCGGCCCTCCTCGGTGCGGACCGGGATGTTCTGCAGGTTCGGGTCCTGCGAGGAGAGCCGGCCGGTGGCGGCGACCATCTGGTTGAAGGTGGTGTGGATCCGACCCTTGGGCGAGACGGTCTTGAGCAGGCCCTCGACGGTGGTGCGCAGCTTGGCCTGGTCGCGGTGGCGCAGCAGAATGACCGGCAGTTCGTTGTCGGTCTGGGTGGCCAGCCAGGTGAGCGCGTCGGCGTCGGTGGTGTAGCCGGTCTTGATCTTCTTGGTCTTGGGGAGTGCGAGCTCGCCGAAGAGGATCTCCTGGAGCTGCTTGGGCGAGCCGAGATTGAACTCGTGCCCGGCGGCGGCGTGCGCCTCCTCCACCACGCGCTGGATCTCGGCGGCGAACTGGGCCTCCAGGCCGGTGAGCCACTCGCGGTCGGCGGCGATGCCGTAGCGCTCCATCCGGGCCAGCAGGGCGGCGATGGGCAGTTCCATGTCGTGCATCAGCTCGGCGGCGCCGACCTCGCCGAGGCGGGTGTCGAAGAGCGCGGCGAGGTCGAGTACGGCGCGGGCCTGGAGCATCAGCGACCGGGCGGCGGCCGTCTCGTCCTCCTCCGGTGCGTCGAAGGAGAGTTGGCCGCTCTCGGTGGCGGGGGCCGGGGTGAGCGAGCGGGCCAGGTACTCCTCGGCGAGCACCTCCAGGGTGAAGGTGCGGCGGCCGGGCTTCTCCAGGTAGGCGGCGAGCGCGGTGTCGGCGACGACGCCCTCGATGGTCCAGCCGCGCTCGGCGAAGGCGCGCATGACCTGCTTGGCGATGTGCAGGGCCTTGGGGGCGCCGGCGTCGGCGAGCCAGGCGGCGAAGGCCCGCTCGTCCTCCTCGGCGAGCAGCGCCGGGTCGAACCAGGCGGCCGTCTCCCCGGCGGCGAGTGCCACTTCGGTGACCTCGCCGGCGCCGAGCGCCCACTGGTAGACGGCGGCGAGCGCGACGGTGGTCTTGCCGTCGGAGGCGTGCTCGGCGAGCCAGGCGGCCAGGGTGCCGGGGTCGGTGAGGAGTTCGCCGTCCACCTCGACGCCGGGGGCGAGCTCGGCTTCGGCGGTGTCCGAGCCGGTGGTCGGGTCGATGCCGAAGACGCGGTCGCGGAAGTTGGCGTTGCGGAACTCCAGCGACTCCATCAGGGAGCCGACGGCGTCCTTGTCGAACGGCTTGCGGTCCAGGTCGGTGACGCCGAGCGGGAGTTCGACGTCGCGGACCAGCTCGGTGAGCACCCGGTTGCGCTTGACCGAGTCGAGGTGGTCGCGCAGCTTCTCGCCGATCTTGCCCTTGACCTCGTCGGCGCGGGCGACGAGTTCGTCGAAGGAGCCGAACTGGTTGACCCACTTGGCGGCGGTCTTCTCGCCGACGCCGGGGATGCCGGGGAGGTTGTCGGACGGGTCGCCGCGCAGCGCGGCGAGGTCCGGGTACTGGCGCGGGGTGACGCCGTACTTCTCGGCGACCTTCTCCGGGGTGTAGCGGGTGAGCTCGGAGACGCCCTTGGTCGGGTAGAGCACGGTGACGTGGTCGGTGACCAGCTGGAGCGAGTCGCGGTCGCCGGTGACGATGTCGACGTCGTAGCCGGCCGCCTCGGCGGCGGTGGCCAGGGTGGCGATGATGTCGTCGGCCTCGAAGCCCTCGGCCGTCAGCCGGGGGACGTGCATGGCGTCGAGCAGTTCGCCGATCAGGCCGACCTGGCTGCGGAACTCGTCCGGCGTCTTGGCGCGGTTGGCCTTGTAGTCGGGGAACTCGACGGAGCGGAAGGTCTGCCGGGAGAGGTCGAAGGCGACGGCGAGGTGGGTGGGCTGCTCGTCCCGGACGGTGTTGGCGAGCATCGAGGCGAAGCCGTAGACCGCGTTGGTGGGTTGGCCGGTGGAGGTGTTGAAGTTCTCCACGGGCAGGGCGTAGAAGGCCCGGTAGGCCATCGAGTGCCCGTCGAGCAGCATCAGCCGGGGCCGCGGGCCGGCCCCGCCGCCACCCGTCGCGCCCTTGTCCGTACTCTGCGTAGCCACGTCAACGTCCGTTCCTGCCGATTCCACTACCGGCCACCGATCCTATGGCCCGGCACCGACAAAAAGGACGCCGCGCCGGTTCGGCCACAGCTGCTACCTATGAGTAGGACGGTCGTACGATCACAGGCGGCACATCCCCCCAGCAGATCCCAGCGGCAGGAGTTCCCCCATGACCGATGCGGCCCCCGGCACCGCACCCCTCGACGTCCCCGGCACCGCCCCCGACGCCACTCCCGACACCGCCCCCGTCCTGAACGTCCCGCAGGACGTACTGGACCACTTCGCCAAGCTCGGCGTGAACCCGGAGACCTTCTCGGGCGGCCACCTCGGCGACAAGCTCGGCATCCGGATCGTCGAGGCCTCCGGCGACCGCGTGGTCGGCACCATGCCGGTGGAGGGCAACCAGCAGCCGTACGGGCTGCTGCACGGCGGCGCGTCGGCGGCGCTGGCCGAGACGCTGGGCTCGATCGGGGCGATGCTGCACGCCGGTCCCGGCCGGTACGCGGTCGGTGTGGACCTCAACGCGACCCACCACCGCTCGGCCACCTCCGGGCTGGTGACCGGGGTGGCGACGGCCGTGTTCAAGGGCCGCACCGCGGCCACCTACGAGATCGCGATCACCGACGACACCGGCCGGCGGATCACCAGCTGCCGGCTGACCTGCATGCTGCGCGACCTCTGACGGCGACTCCGACCGCGCCATCCCGCCCGACAACGTCCCTACCGGACCCGCGAGTTCACTCCGGACAACATCAAGTCCCTTTTCCGCCCCCTTGTTTGACCTTCCGCCACCCTGGGCAGGCGTTGGTCTGGACAAGGGGGCCTTCGCATGTCCGGGCGCGGTCGGCACAAACCCGCCCCTGTAACGCTGCGTAACAAGTAGGAAATCCGATCAATTGCCGGTTCCGAGGCCCGCGGGCGCCCCGGGATCATCCGGTCGCGCCCTCCTTGTCCGTAATCCGGACGCTCAAGGCCGAAAGCAGGGCATCGGACACAGGTGTCCGATAATCGGCGCTGCCAGCTGCAACCCCCATTTCTGGGCCTTACATCGCCCTACCAGCGCGTAAACGCCCGGCATCGCGGGATCGATCGAGCCAGAACGACCACATCGTGAGACAAATACTCCGTGTGCTCATAACAAGAGAATCACAGCCTGCTCTCAGCACTGCCCGAGCCGCCCAACGGCATCTAGAGTCACGGCCAGTCACCGCGCCATTCGATTGGGCCAGGCCCTCCGCGCACTCCGGCTCCCGCCATTCAGGCGCGGGCGCCTCCTGAACCGAAGGGGACCCTCGTGCGTCATCGTTCAGCAGTTGTCGTGAGCATTGCCGTGATCGGCGCCCTCAGCCTCAGCGCCTGCGGCTCCCGCGGAGAGAAGAAGGCCGACGGCGGCACCTCCAACTCCGGCTCCACCACCGTCGTCATCGGCGTCGACGCCCCGCTCACCGGCGACCTCTCCGCCCTCGGCCTCGGCATCCGCAACTCCGTCGACCTCGCGATCAAGAAGGCCAACGAGTCCAACGAGGTCCCCGGCGTCAAGTTCGAGATCAAGGCCCTGGACGACACCGGCAAGCCCGCCCCCGGCCAGCAGAACGCCACCCAGCTCGTCGGCGACTCCAAGGTCCTCGGCGTCGTCGGCCCGCTCAACTCCAGCGTGGCCCAGTCGATGCAGCAGATCTTCGACGACGCCTCCCTGGTCGAGGTCTCCCCCGCCAACACCGGCGTCGCCCTCAGCCAGGGCGAGAAGTGGGCCAACGGCGAGAAGAAGCGCCCGTTCACGTCCTACTTCCGCACCGCCACCACCGACGCCGTCCAGGGCCCCTTCGCCGCCCAGTTCCTCTACACCGACGCCAAGAAGACCAAGGTCTTCCTGATCGACGACCAGAAGACCTACGGCGCGGGCCTGGCCGGCACCTTCAAGGGCGAGTTCACCAAGCTCGGCGGCCAGCTGGTCGGCGAGGAGCACGTCAACCCCGACGACCGCGACTTCGCCGCCATCGTCACCAAGGTCAGGAGCTCCGGCGCCGAGGCCGTCTACTACGGCGGCGAGTACCCCGCGGCCGGCCCGCTCTCCCTCCAGCTCAAGGAGGCCGGCGTCAACATCCCCCTGATGGGCGGCGACGGCATCCAGAGCGGCGACTTCATCAAGCTCAACCCCAAGAGCCAGGGCGACTACGCCACCGCCGTCGGCCTGCCCGTCGAATCCCTCGACACCGCCAAGAAGTTCATCGCCGACTACAAGACCGCCGGCTACAAGGACGCCTACGAGACCTACGGCGGCTACTCCTACGACAGCGCCTGGGCCATCATCCAGGGCGTCAAGCAGGCCGTGAAGGACAACAACGGCAAGGTCCCCGACCGCAAGGCCGTCCGCGACGCCGTCCAGAAGGTCAGCTTCGACGGCGTGACCGGCAAGGTCTCCTTCGACGAGTTCGGCGACACCACCAACAAGCAGCTCACCGTCTACACCGTCAAGGACGGCAAGTGGGCCGTGGAGAAGTCCGGCACCTTCAAGGGCTGACACCCAGTCACCACCAGCACCACCAGCGCCACTTCACCACCACCGCGCGCGGGGGCGCCACGAGTGCCCCCGCGCGCACCCACATCCACCACCCACGCGGACACCCCCGAACGCACTACGGAGGCCCAGCGGTGCACGACCTACCGCAGCAGCTGGCCAACGGCCTGATCCTCGGCGCCCTCTACGGACTCGTCGCGATCGGCTACACGATGGTCTACGGCATCGTCCAGCTCATCAACTTCGCCCACGGCGAGATCGTCATGGTCGGCGGCTTCGGCGCCCTGACCGCCTACCTCGCCCTCCCCGGCGGCACCACCCTGTGGCTGGCCCTGCCGCTCATGCTGATCGCCGGCATCCTGGTCTCCACCCTCACCGCCGTCGCCGCCGAGCGCTTCGCCTACCGCCCCCTGCGCAACGCCCCCCGACTGGCCCCGCTGATCACCGCGATCGGGCTGTCCATCTTCCTCCAGCAACTCGTCTTCTCCTTCTACCCGGACGCCAAGAAGGCCCGGGTCTTCCCCAAGCTCCCCGGCGACCCGTTCAGCCTCGGCTCCGTCACCATCCAGCGCAGCGACCTCTTCCTGATCATCGCCGCCCCGCTGTGCATGCTCGCCCTCGGCTGGTTCGTCACCCGCACCCGCTCCGGACGCGCCATGCAGGCCACCAGCCAGGACCCGGACACCGCCAAGCTGATGGGCATCGACACCGACCGCATCATCGTCATGGCCTTCGCCATCGGCGCCGCGTTCGCCGCCGTCGCCGCCGTCGCCTACGGGCTGCGCAGCGGCCAGGTCGACTTCCGGATGGGCTTCATCCTCGGCCTCAAGGCCTTCACCGCCGCCGTCCTCGGCGGCATCGGCAACATCTACGGCGCCATGCTCGGCGGCCTCGCCCTCGGCCTCGCCGAAGCCCTCGCCACCGGGTACATCCAGCACCTGCCCGGCATGCACCTCTTCGGAGGCGGCGCCTGGAAGGACGTCTGGGCGTTCGTACTCCTCATCCTCGTGCTCCTGATCCGGCCCCAGGGCCTGCTCGGCGAGCGCGTCGCGGACAGGGCGTGACCACCATGACCACCACCCGCACCGAAACGACCCCGGTCATCCCGCTGCCGGCCCGCGCCGCCACCGCCGTCACCGCACTCGGCGCCCTCGCCACCGCCGCCTCCGCCGCCATGTCCTGGACCTGGACCTCCGACTTCCCCGGCGACCTCACGTACTACGGCTCCCCGGCCGGCCTCCAGTGGCTCGCCCTCGCCGCCGGGCTGCTCACCCTCGTCCTGCTGCTCGCCGCCCAGGGCGTCCCCGGACTGCGCTGGGCCGCCCCCACCCGCAGCAACAACGCCGTCCTGTTCGCCGCCACCGGCGCCCTCGCCGTCGCCGTCTACGCGGTCGCCGCCGTCTCCGCCGAACTCGGCGGCCTCGCCAACCTCGAACCCGGCGGCTGGGTGCTCGCCGCGGGCGGCCTGATCTCCGTCCTCGGCGCCCTCGCCCTGCCGCTCGACCGCCGCACCGCCGTCCCGCTGCGGATCCTCGACAAGCGCCTCTTCCTGCTCGTCCCGGTCGCCCCCGCCGCCTGGTTCGGCGCCCACGCCGTCCCCACGGACAAGCCGGTCGCCCCGGTCCTGACCGCCCTCGCCGGCGGCCTCGCCATCGCCGCCGGCGCCGTCCTGCTGCTCCAGCTCGGCCACCTCGCCAACAGCGCACTGCGGCTGGGCCGGATCGACCGCCCGCTGGCCGCGGCGCGGGCGCTCCCCTCCTGGGTCGAGGTGCTGCTGATCGTCCTCGCCTTCGGCACCGGACTGTTCGCGATCACCTTCGGCATCGACACCGAGTACGGCGAACTCTTCACCGGCTACCTGCTGTTCGTCGCCCTCGCCGTCCCCGCCCTGGCCAAGTCCGGCCTGCTCGCCCGGCTGCGCGCGCTGACCGTCAAGCACCGCCCGGTCACCACCGGCGCCGCCTTCGCCGCCGCCGCCGGCTTCCCGTTCACCCAGACCAGCGACCAGTACACCTCGGTCGCCACCAACATCCTGATCTTCGCCACCGTCGCCCTCGGCCTCAACATCGTCGTCGGCCTGGCCGGCCTGCTCGACCTCGGGTACGTCGCCTTCCTCGGCGTCGGCGCCTACGCCGCCGCCCTGGTCTCCGGCTCCCCCGCCTCGCCCATCCACGTCCAGTTCCCGTTCTGGGCCGCGATGCTCACCGGCGCCGTCGTCTCGATGATCTTCGGCGTCCTGATCGGCGCCCCCACCCTGCGGCTGCGCGGCGACTACCTCGCCATCGTCACCCTCGGGTTCGGCGAGATCTTCCGCATCACCATGCTCAACCTCAACGGCACCACCGGCCCCAAGGTCACCAACGGCTCCAACGGCATCCCGCGCATCCCCGACCTGGAGATCCTCGGCTTCGACCTCGGCAAGCCGCACACCGTCCTCGGCGTCGAACTCGGCCGCTTCTCCAACTACTACCTGCTGATGCTGCTCGTCACCGCCGTCGTCGTGCTGGTCTTCGCCCGGGTCGGCGACTCCCGCATCGGCCGCGCCTGGGTCGCCATCCGCGAGGACGAGACCGCCGCCGAGGCCATGGGCATCAACGGCTTCCGGCTCAAGCTGCTCGCCTTCGCCCTCGGCGCCCTGCTGGCCGGCCTGGCCGGCACCGTCCAGGCCCACGTCAGCTACACCGTCACCCCCGACCAGTACACCTTCGCCGAAGCCCTCCCGCCGAACTCCGCCTTCCTGCTCGCCGCGGTCATCCTCGGCGGCATGGGCACCATCAGCGGCCCGCTGGCCGGCGCCACCCTGCTCTTCCTCATCCCCAAGAAGCTCGAATTCCTCGCCGACTACCAGCTCCTCGCCTTCGGCGCCGCCCTCATCGTCCTGATGCGGGTGCGCCCCGAAGGACTCATCCCCAACCGGCGCCGGCAGCTGGAGTTCCACGAGGCCGCCCTCCCGGCCCAGGCCACCGGCGAGCCGACCGCACTCACCAAGGCAGGGGCGTGACCGACCCGATGACCACCACCGCCGCACCCCTGCTCGAAGTCACCGGCGTCACCATGCGCTTCGGCGGCCTCACCGCCGTCAACGACGTCTCCCTGACCGTCGGCGAAGGCGAGATCATCGGTCTCATCGGCCCCAACGGCGCCGGCAAGACCACCTTCTTCAACTGCCTCACCGGCCTGTACGTCCCCACCGAGGGCGCCGTCCGCTTCCGCGACACCCTGCTGCCGCCCAAGCCCCACCTGGTCACCCAGGCCGGCATCGCCCGCACCTTCCAGAACATCCGGCTGTTCGCCAACATGACCGTCCTGGAGAACGTCCTGGTCGGCCGGCACACCCGCACCAGGGAAGGCATCTTCTCCGCCATCCTGCGCGGCCCCGGCTACCACCGCGCCGAGGCCGAGAGCCGCGAGAAGGCCATGGAACTCCTGCAGTTCACCGGCCTCGCCGAGAAGGCCGACCACCTCGCCCGCAACCTCCCCTACGGCGAGCAGCGCAAGCTGGAGATCGCCCGCGCCCTCGCCTCCGAACCCGGCCTGCTGCTGCTCGACGAACCCACCGCCGGCATGAACCCCCAGGAGACCCGGGCCGCCGAGGAACTCGTCTTCGCGATCCGCGACAAGGGCGTCTCCGTCCTCGTCATCGAGCACGACATGCGCTTCATCTTCAACCTCTGCGACCGCACCGCGGTGCTCGTCCAGGGCCAGAAGATCGTCGAGGGCGACCGCGAGACCGTCCAGAACGACGAACGCGTCATCACCGCCTACCTGGGCGCCCCGCTCGAAGGCACCACCCCGGCTGTTCCGGAGAACGTTACGGAGACCGACCAGTGACCGCACTCCTCGAGGTCGAGGACCTCCGCGTCGCCTACGGCAAGATCGAGGCCGTCAAGGGCATCGGCTTCACCGTCGAACAGGGCGAGGTCACCACCCTCATCGGCACCAACGGCGCGGGCAAGACCACCACCCTGCGCACCCTGTCCGGCCTGCTCAAGCCCACCGCCGGGCGGATCACCTTCGACGGCCAGGACCTCTCGACCGTCCCCGCGCACAAGATCGTCGCCCTCGGCCTCGCCCACTCCCCCGAGGGGCGGCACATCTTCCCCCGGATGACCATCGAGGAGAACCTCCTCCTCGGCGCCTTCCTGCGCACCGACGCCGCCGGCATCACCGCCGACGTCGAACGCGCCTACGGCCTGTTCCCGATCCTCGGCGAACGCCGGCGCCAGGCCGCCGGCACGCTCTCCGGCGGCGAACAGCAGATGCTCGCGATGGGACGGGCGCTGATGTCCCGGCCCAAGCTGCTGATGCTGGACGAACCCTCGATGGGGCTCTCGCCACTGATGATGCAGAAGATCATGTCCACCATCGTGGAGCTGAAGTCCTCCGGCACGACCATCCTCCTGGTCGAGCAGAACGCCCAGGCGGCACTCTCGCTCTCCGACCGGGGGTACGTCATGGAGACCGGCCGCATCGTCCTCTCCGGGACCGGGCCCGACCTCCTGCACGACGAGTCCGTCCGCAAGGCCTACCTCGGCGAGGACTGAGCCCGTACACACGTCGAAGGGCCCGGCAGAAACGTTCTGCCGGGCCCTTCCCGTACCTCTTACTCGCCCTTGGCCTCGTCCGCCTTCTTGCGGTCCTGGGCCTCGCCCTCCTCGATGACCGCCTCGGCCACCGCGGCCATCGTCATCCGGCGGTCCATCGAGGTCTTCTGGATCCACCGGAAGGCGGCCGGCTCGTTCAGCCCGAACTTGGTCTGCAGCACGCCCTTCGCCCGGTCCACCAGCTTCCGGGTCTCCAGCCGCTGGCTGAGGTCCCCGATCTCCTTCTCCAGCGCCCGCATCTCGGCGTACCGGGAGACCGCCATCTCGATCGCCGGCACCAGGTCCGACTTCGAGAACGGCTTGACGATGTACGCCATCGCCCCGGCGTCCCGCGCCCGGTCCACCAGCTCCCGCTGCGAGAACGCCGTCAGCATCAGGACCGGCGCCAGGTGCTTGTCGTGGATCTGCTCGGCCGCGGAGAGCCCGTCCAGCACCGGCATCTTCACATCGAAGATCGCCAGATCCGGCTTCAGCTCCTCCACCAGCCGCACCGCCGTCTCCCCGTCACCGGCCTCACCGACGACGGTGTACCCCTCCTCCTCGAGCATCTCCTTGAGGTCGAGGCGGATCAGCGCCTCGTCCTCGGCGATCACAATCCGGGTGATCTGGGGCATATCGGTCTCAAGCGGCTGCGCCTGCTCGTCGGCGGTGCTCACGGGGCTCCTAGTTCCGGCGGGGTACTGCATGCACGAGGGTACCCAGACACGGTATGTTTGAGACCAGCGGGTCCGAGGTTCAACCTTCGAATCCACGGGCGCCCCGGTAGCCCAGCGGGAGAGGCGATGGTCTCAAACACCATACAGCGTGGGTTCGAATCCCACTCGGGGCACTTTTCCTTCGATCCTTAAGTCACTTAGGGCAACCTAATGGTTGGCGATCTTCATCAATCTGGATGAAAATCGCGGCACTCCCCAGACCTATCCGTGTGATTCGCGCACGCTCGGCCGCATGTACGACATGGCCGCACGCCGACGAGCGCTCGATCTACATTCCTCCGGACTGACCTTCAGCCAGGTCAGCCGCGCGACCGGAATATCCCGGTCCTCGATCCGCGAGTGGGCTTCCGGTGCCGTCCCCAGCCCGCGCATGACCGCCGAATGCCCGCTTCGCGACGGCCGGCTCGACCCCTCCCGCCCGCACGCGGACTACGCCTACCTGCTCGGGCTCTACCTCGGTGACGGCTGCATCAGCAAGGGTCGCCGCGAGGTCTACGCCCTCCGCATCGCCTGCTGCGACACCTGGCCCGGCCTCATCGAGGAGTGCGTGCGGGCCGTCTCCGCCGTCATGCCGCACAACAAGGTCAACTGTGTCCACGCGCCGGGCTGCACGAGCGTCGTCAGCATCAGCAAGCACTGGCCCTGCCTCTTCCCCCAGCACGGCCCCGGCCCGAAGCACCTGCGGCCGATCGTCCTCGCCCCCTGGCAGCAGGCGATCGTGGACGCCCACCCCTGGGCGTTCCTGCGCGGTCTGATCCACTCCGACGGGTGCCGCATCACCAACTGGGCGACCCGTACGGTCGGCGGCGCCACGAAGCGCTACGAGTACCCCCGGCACTTCTTCGCCAACACCTCGACCGACATCATCGGCCTCTTCACCGCCACCCTCGACGCCGTCGGCGTCCAGTGGAAGGCCTCGATCCCCCGCCCCACCGGCCAGGTCAACATCTCCGTCGCCCGCAAGGACTCCGTCGCCCTCATGGACACCCACATCGGCCCGAAGTACTGACAGCGGCGCGGCCCGTCCGAGGAAGGGCCGCGCCGCAGGGAGCCTCA